>JAGXLU010000037.1 GCA_018334565.1 Halanaerobiales bacterium
CTAAAAAATGGTATTATTTTTTGAAAGACTATTAATTTAACAGGGATAATATGCTTTCGCATGGCAAACTTGGGATTAAAAAGATTTTTAATATTAAAAACTCATATTATTTTGAAATGTTATTTAAAATCATAATCATTGTCACGGATATCAATAACTTTATTTTTCTTATCTCCTTTTTTATTTCCTTTATCAGAATTATAGGGGTCATAATCATCTAGGGTTTTCTTGATAAAGTAAAGCCCTAATAAAAGAACAAAAATGTTATCCAAAAATCCGGCTAAAGGGAAAAAGTAATATGGGATAATTGTGATAGGTGATATAAAGTATATAAATGGCACTACCATCCATATTTTATTAGTAACTTTAATATTCTTGTCTTTTAAGTATTTTATTAATTTATAAAAATAATATTTTATATTCATGATAAACACCCCATCTTTACATCCATATCTTCAGCTACTATTCTAATCGATTAAACTTCAAAAAAATGATTATTACTGTAATACTTTTAAATAATAAAATCTTATTTAAAACATGTATTCTAAGTACATTATACACCAATTATAGATAAAATAAAATTATATCATTTACATACTATATCTCTAATATATATATTTTTTTAATCTTCATTATACAGTTTTCCAATTTTTTTAAAGATACTTTCAGGATAATGTATTTTGTTATATAAAACATAAGTAAATCTTATATATTATAAATAGCTACCTGCCTGTTACAGAAATCTTTTCTAAAAGTAAATAAGGAGCATAACCAAACATTGAAGGATATAATTTATCCCCAATACCTATTACATTATTAAAGTCATTATATATATTGCCAGCCATCATTACATCCTGAAGCCTTCCCTGCAAAATACCATTTTTAACGTGGAATCCCTGGGCTTGTACTGAAAAGTGTCCCTGCTCATAATTTGAAGAATGAAAACCTATTACATTAGTAACATAAATACCTTCATCAATTTCTGACAATAGCTGTTTCTTGGTCTTATTACCGGTTTCAATAACAGGGTTGATAAAGCTAGGTGTAACTGGAACAGAAATGTTTTCTTGGAACAGTGCTTTTTTTAAACCATTACCAGTTGGTTCAACTTTCATTTTTTCAGAGTACTCAAGATCATAAATATAATTTTTTAATACTCCTTCATCAATAATTTTAGTCCTATCAGTTTTGATTCCTTCATCATCAAAATAACGCCTACTACTTGACTTTTTCATATGTGGTTTATCTACTATAAATAATTTTTCACTAAATATTTTTTCCCCTCTTTTATCTACTAACGGAGATATATTTTGATAAACTTTTTTACCACTAACCCCCTCATTTAAACTCACAAATAAAAAGTAAAGGGAATTGGGTGAAAATAATACTGGCATATTCCCAGTTTTAGGAGAAGATGTTTCATATGAATTTCTATAATCCTGTAAAAAATCATTTATCTCATCAATACATATATCTTCAAACATAGCGTCTTGTTCTAAAGTGCGGCTTATTTGAGAGCCGCCTCCTGGCACAGGTGCACCAAACCTTAATTGGTAATTTGTATTTTTTTCAAAAAGTTCTGCCTGATTTGTTGTTTTTAAAGAAATTTTACTTGATGATTTGTTTAATCTGAGATTAAATGTAATATCCTTTTCTTTTTGTTCTATATAATACAACAGATCTTTAATAAAACCAAATAGCTTTTTCCCATCATTTTTTCCAAATTTATCTTTATTAAACAGGCTTTTTTTATTTAATTTTTGCCTACTAAAATCGAATTTAGCTTTTTCTCCATAGTAAGCAGATTCTCTTGCTCCAGCAATCAGTTTATTAAAAGTCCTCTCTGAATTGCCAAAGGTGTAATTTGAACCAAATTTATTATCTTTGATTACCCTCAAGGAACTGCTGACTAAGTTTTTTTGAGTAATATTTTCTAAATCCCAGTTCTCGATTTTTATCTTAAGTTTATCGACTTCTTTTTTTAAGAATTCTGCTTTGTCAAAGTTTTTTGAAATCTCATCCATTTTATTCATGTCCTATTGCCCCCCTAAATTAGCCTGATCTATTTTTATATGTGGAGCTCCTTTACCAGAAAACATGTTCAACTGCATAGGGTCACCTTTTCCACATCCACCGACCTCATTAAAAGTAAGATCATCTGCAACCATAGAAATTCTCTTTAAAGTCTCAAACAGTTCACCACTTATATTGATATCCCTAACCATTTCCTTTCTTTCTCCATTCTTTATTTTATACCCATATTCAGCCCCAAATGTAAATTGATCTCCTGTAGTTTGACCACCTTTACCATTTAACAAATAATAACCATCTTCTATAGAGTTAAATATTTCTTCTTTACTGGATTCTCCTTTATTAATAAAAATATTGGACATTCTTATAATAGGAGGAAAATTAGTATCTACAGCCCTCATGTTACCAGAAAGTGGTTCAGAAAAGCTATATGCTGTTTCTCGCGAATGCAGCCTGCCTGCCAGCATTCCTTTTTTAATCAACTCCGTTTTTCTTCCCTCCTGCCCTTCATCATCATATATATAGCTACCGGGAACATTTTTTATTGTCGGGTCATCAATAACCGTAATTATTTCTTTACCCATTTCTTTACCAATTTGAAGCTTTTTCCTGAAGGCGGGGTTATTTTTAATTATATCTGCTTCTGATAAATGCCCGAATGCTTCATGGATAAATACAGAAGCTAATTGCGGATTTATAACTATAGGGTAAGTACCTGCCTTGATAGGTTCAGCATCTAACATCTTTTGTAAAATATCTATTTCTCTTAAAATATCATCTTTTCGATCAATAAGATTAGAAAATTCCGGGTATCCACCAAAAGCAATTCTTTTTACCTGAACAACACCATCTTTTTTTGCAATGATAGCACCAACAATATTACTACACAATAAATCATATTCAATAACTGAACCCTCTGAATTAATAAATAGCCTGTTTGAATAAAACTGTCTATAACGAAACTTGGTATTAATTACATGTTTTTGTTTAATTGCAAGATCATTATATTTTTTTAATAGCTCCTTCTTATCGGCCAGGCTATAATCGCGAGGGTCGTTATTAATCTCTGTCAATACTTTATCTTTGATTGTAGGTGCTTTTTTTATTTTAACTTCATGTTTTTGAAACTCCCCAGCTAGTTTACTGTAATTTATGAGTTTTTCCATGGTTTTAGGTAAATCCTTTGCTTCGCTAAAAGAGCCGACCACCTTGGAACCATTATTGTATAATCTAAGATGTCCGCCCTCCCTATATGTTTCTTTTATATCCTTTAATTCCCTTCCTTCATAATTGATCAATGTTTCATTATTTTTTTCATATCTGATATCACCATATTTAATTTTCCTAGTATCCAACTGTTTTTTAAAATAATCCTTCATCTTCTTCCCCCTCGTTTAATATAATTACAAAAATTATTTATTATAGAAACCTATTTACAAGTGTTATTATTGATTATTTTACAATGATTACTGAGCTTTTGGCATGACGCACTACTTTATCACTAATACTGCCAAGAAAAAATCTTTTCACACCACTTAATCCTTTATCAGCAAGAATAATGAAATCAAATTTTTTTTCTTCTGCATAATCACAGATTACATCTGCGGCATCTCCATATTTTATTATCTTCTTTATCTCTGTATTCTTACCTTTAAAATATTCGGCCGCATCATTCAATATCTGTTTACCTTTTTTGTTCATATCTCCCTCATTTTTTTCTATTAGTTTATCAAGTGATTCCTCTGGTCGATATGACTGCAACTCACTTAGCTCAATCTTTGAAATATCGAGAACTGTTAATATAGAAACCTTACTTTCATGAAATTTTGTAAGTTCTGAAGTTTTTTCAGCAGCCTTAAGAGAACTAACAGAACCATCGACTGCAAGCAGAAATGTGAGCATGATATCACCCCTTTATGTTTAAAATTATTCGAAATATCAAAATAAATAATCCACTGCTATTTTAAACTGTTTATACATTTCCATCCCTTCCAAATCATCTAGACTTTTAACTAAATTTGTATAATACCACTTTTGCTTTTGATATCCTCTATTAAACCTATTCCATAACTGATCGCCAATTTCATCATAATTTCTGATCATGCTTCTAATATTACTCAGTTTATCTGCACAGATGATACATTGAATTTCTATATTTGCTTTTTTTAGATGTTTAATTGTATGTTCTTTTCTTGTTTCCCAACAGGTATTGGATCGGTTTTTCAATTTTTCAGAAGCACCTAAAACAAACTCTGCAATTACTTCACCAAGTTCTTCTTTTAAGTACTCAATTGTCATCTCTGTATCTTCCAGGGTATCATGCAGTAATCCGGCAGCTATTATTTGATCAGACATATTATTTTCCTGCAGAATTAAAGCCACTTCAAAAGGATGTACTATATAAGGAATTTTATTATTCCCCTTCCTGTAATGACCATTATGTGCCCTGGTCGATACTTCTAATGCACGAGCAATAATTTTATTTTTTTTAAAATGCAAGGTAACACTTCCTTTAAATATTTTATGACCTTAGAATATTTTTGTCGGGATATATTATATTATATATTCATTAGATTGCAATCTAATCCTGCTTATTAAAAATGAGGTTTTATTAGTTTAGCTTCTATTAATTTTATGCAATCATATTTTTATAAATTATCGCTGATTCAAAAATTATTATTAATGAATATAAAAACTATTTTATTAATACATTTTTTAAGAAGAATCTAACTTCGCCAATTAGAAATTGATTATTATGAATAATTTGTTTCAATAATTATTTACCTGTCTTGTAATTGCAAATCCCCTTACCACTTATGGCTAAATGAATCTTACTCAAGTTAGAATCTTATTTATAGATATATTCTCGGGTTAAGGGAAGTTCAATATTCTTACCTTTAGAAAAAAGTAACTGATGGACAGAAATCCCTGTATAACGAAAGCTAACAACAACACCAGCTAAGAACAAACGCCACATTCTCACAAATTCATCATCAAATTTTTCTCTAACCTGTTCGGTTACTTTTTCATAATTATCAGCCCAGTGCTCTGCTGTTAATGAATAGTGAAATCCTATATCTTCTACATCAAGTAAATGAAAATTATTCTCCGGCAATTGCCAAACTATTTCTCGTAAGGAAGGTATATAGCCCCAAGGAAAAATATATTTTTCCAGCCAAGCATTTGTGGGCTGTTCTTTCAGGTGGGTAATTGTATGTAGTAAAGACAATCCGCCCGGAACAAGCATTTTATCTATCGAATCAAAATATTCAGGTATGTGCTCTTTTCCCACATGTTCAAACATACCTATACTTACTATCTTATCAAATTTTTTGTTTAGTTCAGCTAAGTCTCTAAAATCTTGTTTTTTGATCTTTATTTTTTCCTCTAAGCCAAGTTCAGCTACTTTTTTGCGAGCAGCATCTACCTGTTTTTGACTAAGAGTTATTCCTAAAACATCAACATCATATATCTGGGCTGCCCTAATAGCTAAGGAACCCCATCCACACCCTATATCAAGTAATCTCTCTTGCGGATTAAGATTTAGTTTTTTTAAGATATGATCATTTTTTTGAAGTTGAGCCTGCTTAAGATCATCACCTTTTGATTTAAAGTATGCACAAGAATATGTCATGGTCTCATCCTGCCAGAGTCTAAAAAAATCATTACCAAGTTCGTAATGTTTTTGAATACCCTGTTTTTGTTCATCAAAAGAAGATTCCTTTTGGCGATTCCAGAAACTGTTTGTGTGATAACCTTTAAATTTTTCATCTAGATCTGAAATATTTAAGACAGCCTGTTTAAAAAAATCTCTTAGACTTCCCTCTAATTCTATATCACCTTTCATATAATATTCACCGAGCTTTAGCTGTGGTTGTTTACGAATTTCATTTAAATCCAGCTTTTTATTAAAAGTTATCTTAAAATCCGGCTTTTGTTTTTCTCCAGAACAAAATTTTTTACTTTCTCCATCCCAATAATTAACTTCAAAGTTAACTTCATCAATATTTCTAAAAATCAATTCTAACATCTTCTTTTCTAACATATCTAGGACCCCCTTAAAATATTAATTAAATCTTTAAAAATTGCAGATGAATATAAAATTATTTAATAAATGTATTCCTGATCAAATATGCCCTTAATAAATAATTTATTTCTTTGAAGTTTCTTATTATGAAAATACCCGCTCTAAAAATCAAGAGCGGGTTAAAGGATAGTTTTTGTGTATTATTTAAGTTTTTTACTGCAGAATATTCTTAATAGTCAAAATGATTTTTTATTGCATTTTATCAATAATGAAATCCCTTTCCTGACTCAAGAAATAATGATTTTTATTTTTTTTATATAAAAACTATAATTTATTTTTGACAAACATTTTTTTCAAAAAATAGGAATTATTTGATATCATATAATATAAACATCTGTTTTGATTATATGTTTGGATAAAAGTGTATTAACGCAATTTAAAAGAATCAACAGTAAAAATATAATTTGTATTGTTTTCTGATATTTGATAATCATATCTGACTAACATAAAAAAATCATTTAACTCCGCTAATTTTACTATTCCATTTTTAATATTCATCTCAGATGTATGGGGGATTTCAAAACTAATACTATTATATGTTTTATTCCCTATTTTTATATGACCTCTATTAACATTATCCATGTTTTCAATTTCACTTATCTCCATTTTGGCAAAGGAATAAAAGGGTGAAAATATTGCAGATAATAACTGTTCACTCATCATATCAGCTATATCACCGGATATTAATTCTCCCTCTATTTCTATCTGCACTATTTTTTCATTGCCCAGCCAAAATTTCATGGAGTTAGGTATTTCTTCCATATTGTCTTTTTCGATAACTTTAAAAGATACTAAATCAGCTTTAATATTATTAACTGTATCTTTACCTAAGTAATTATATTCCATAGTAGTATCCTGAATAATTTCTTCATCTCTTTCAACATTTATACTGTACTGCAATTTATCAAACATTTTAACAAATTCTTTTACCTCTGTTGGTGTTTTCATTTTTTCAAAAGGTATTTCATTATTATTTTCTTCAGCCTGCAGAGGATTTACAGTAAAAATCATAATAAAAACTAACAACAATAATGTTATTGATCTCTTCCTATATATAATCTGAGCCACCTCCTTAAGTCGTTTATTATCTAAACTATTTTGTTCTTTTAAATTCTATTATTGAGGTTTAAAGATAATTATATCAATTCATTGTGTTAAGACATCTGCTGAGATAATTAAGAATTTTTTTAAGATAAGATATTGATTATTATCTGATTAAAGTTAAAAAATACTCTAATCTGTTGATAAATTGTCAAAATAACCTTGAATTAATATTATGGGAGTACCTTTATCTCCACTGCCACTTACTAAATCACAAAGGCTCCCTAATAAATCTGTTATCTGACGAGGTGTGGTCCCCTGGGCCTTTCCTTTCCCCACAAGATCACTATCCTTGTTTTTTATTTCTTTTTTCATGGCATTTAATAATTCTTTACCTTCCAAATCTTTAAAATCATTATCAGCAAGATATTTTAACTTCACTTCATTTGGTGTACCCTTTAGACCAAAAGTAAAAGCGGGTGATACTACCGGATCAGCCAGCTCCCATATCTTTCCAACCGGATCTTTAAAGGCCCCATCACCATATATCATAACTTCTATATTCTTCTTGGTTAATTTTTTTAACTTTTTTTGAACTTCATTAACGAAGACTTTCCCATTTCTGGGAAAAAGCTTTAATTTATTTTCAGAAGCTTTATTAGAACCTAAAAGTCCATACTTTGGATTATAACCCCTCCCCTTGTCCTCTACACATAATTCATCAAGCCCTATCAAATTACCAGCTCCGGCTTTTTTAAGTATATCTTTGGTCCTGTTACGGGTATGTATATCTGCTGCTATAATACTATCTGTATATTTTAATATTGTCTCGGGGTTATTAGATAAAATAATCTTTATTTGATCTTTTTCTACTAACTCTTTATAATATTTTACGTAATTAATACCGGTAAAAGGATGTTTGTAACCTCCAAACTGTTTTAGATATTCTTCTCCATTAATTATATCACAATGCGGATCAATTCCTGCCTCCTCCATCTCATTTATATCCATCAAAGCATTTCCCACCTCATCTCTGGGATAACTAAGCTGGAGATAAATTTGATAATTACTTTTAGCAATTCCTTTTAATATCATAGAAAATCTATTCCTACTTAAGATAGGAAAAACTATACCCACATTTTTCGAAAATTTATCTTTAATCTCCTGAGCAATATCATCAAGTAAAACATAATTGCCTTGGGCTCTTGCAACAACTGATTCCGTAATACCAATTACATCATTGTTATATAATTTATAGCCCTCTTCTTTACAGGAGTTCATGATAGTTTTAACCACTATATCTACTAAATTATCACCTTCTTTGATTATTGGCGCTCTTATTCCACGTACTTTCGTCCCAACAGTTCTCATTATTTTAAATTCACTCCTTCAGTAATAAACGAGTATCTTAAGCTTTAAAGTTAATTTGGTGACTAAAATATTTATTCGTTTTTAATAAAAAAATCTATCAGCTTAAAGCTACAAATCCGGTTGAAAAAAAGAAAACCTCAGCTGAATGCTTAAAAACCGAGATTTTCTATTTTGATTTTATCCTTTAGTTTTATTAATCTTCTAATTCAAATTTTCTTTGATCAGTTTTAATTTCTATATTTTCACCTCTAATTATGGCTTCTATATAATATGTTCCTTCTTGAAATTGAGACATACCGATTTTTTCTTCAAAATAGACAGAGTTTTTTGCATCGATATTAACTTCTGTAAAAACCTGAGCGAAGATCTTCTTTTTTGACCAGGTATATATAACACTTCCATATCTATTTTTAATTAATATCTCATATCTCTGGCTGGTGTTGAACTTTAGTGTTATGTCATGATCTTGAGGGTTCATTATCTCAATCACAAGATTTAAATTTTCATCTTTGTCAACATTATTTTTTTCAATATAAATATTTGCTTTAACTTCCTCTGCTTCATGTTTATCAGGTATTATCATATTTTTAGACCTGATTTGTAAGTTTAAAAACTCCCTTAAAAATTCTACTGGTAATAATAGGTGATCATTGATATAGAGAGGAGCTTTTTCCATATTATAATTTCCTTTATTAGTCTTAACAAGGGTCTTTTCCATAGATACTAAGAAAAAATTATCATTGTAAAATATTATAAACCTGTCATTTGCTAACTTTTCTAATTCCATATCAAATTTTTCTTGAAGTTGATCAAAAGGTAAATAGACGTTATTAGATATTTGATTCGGTGTAATGTCGAACTCTATTTTTTGATTGTCAATGAAAAATTGTGATGCTGATACAGGGCTTTGAAATATTAAGATAAATATTATTAACACTAACATTAAATAACTAAAATTTTTCATTTTTTGTCACCCCTTTCTAATTTTGGTTAATTTTATATTAATGGATGCCTCCCATTCCCTGAACTTTCATACTAGTGTATGATGAACTTTCTACATAATACATTTCAATATCTTCATAATGATAAGAATTATTAGTTATATATAATTCACTATCAGATCTACCAAAATAATCGCCACCATCAATTATACCATTATCATTGACATCTCTCCAACCATATATATAGACCTCTTCTGATGCTACCTGATTTAATGTATATGAACCATTATCATTCATTATAGTTGTGTCACTTCTAACATATATATAATCACTGTCCTCATTACCAGCAAATACATAGGGATTTTCTAGTTTTTTACCCAGCAGGGCTCCATAGGCATCAACTAACCCATGACCATAATAATAACTGGGGCCTAAATCAACTGCGGTTGAAGTTAATCTGCTTTTAATATTTGAAGGACTAACTCCTTCTGCCAGCAATAATGCTGCAACCCCACTTACATGAGGAGCTGCCATAGAGGTGCCATTCATATATGCGTAACTGGAGGTGGTTGTGCCCATATTGTAGTAACCCCATGTACTTAATATACTAGTACTATTAGTACCACCCGGGGCGACCAGATCAAGAGCTGAACCATAATTAGAATATGAACAGCGGTTATTATTATAATCAGTTGCTCCTACTGTTATAGTTTCAGGATAGGCAGCTGGATATAATATATCACTGGTTCCATCATTACCACTGGCAGCCACCATTACAATACTTGATGAATCAGCATACTCAACCGCATCTTTAAGTGTGTTGCTCCCTTCTGGGCTTCCCAGGCTAATATTTATAAGATCTGTACCGCGGTCTACTGCGTAATATATGCCTTCTGCGATATCAAAATGATATCCACTTTGATTCTCATCAAGCACTCGAATCGGCAGTAAATTAAGATCCCAATTAATTCCAGCCACACCCTGATAATTATTACCTACTGCCCCAATGATACCACTAACGTGTGTACCGTGGCTACCTCCGTTTGTTTCAGTTGCTTCATCGGTTGGATCTGGATCTGTAGGTTGGTAATTATACGGATCATGAGTCTGCCCTCCATCCACAAAATCTGCTCCATTTGTTAAGTTATCTTCAAGATCGGGGTGATCAGGAATAATTCCCGTATCGAGCACAGCTACTGTAACAAAGCCGCTATAACTTCTCATATCCCAGGCTGCTTCTGAATTAATTTTAACCATATTCCATTGATCATCATAATATTGATCATTAGGTACAGATAGAGCATGAGCTATATAATTTGGTTCTGCATATTCTACCTCTGGTAGACCATCATAATAATCAACCATCTCTCTTACACTTTTCCCCTCAGGTATTTCATATCTAAATACAGGACCTTTTTTAAAATTAAGACTACTTAATTCAGTTAAACTATTTGCAACTGTTAGAGTTTTGACTGATTGAGCAGATAAAGTGTTCTTAAATTTAATTATTATTTCACCCTCTTTATATTCATTCTCTCTAATTTTTTTGTCGGATTCAACGCTGCGTACTTCTACTTTTTTATCTTTAGAACTACTGATTGCAGATGGATACTCTGTATTATTATATATTTCTACATTACCGGTAACTACCGAGTTCCCTAACATAGGGGTTAGTTCTATATCTATCTTTTCATTACCATTCACATATATATTTTCTTCCCAATCATTATAGTCTTCTTTGTCAACATACAAAGTATAAATGCCTCTTTCGATATTAGAAAAACTATAATATCCATTATAACTTGTAAATATTACTTTACTACCATTACTATTGCTCAGTTCTACTCTAGCCCCTTGAATCGGTAAACCATTATTTTCAGAGCTAATAGTCCCATATATTTTATAATTTTGAAATGGACTATTTGAAGAACCACAACCTACTAATAATAATATTACTAATGAAAAACTAATAATGATAAAATATTTTTTCTTTTTCATTTTTTCCCTCCTTTTTCTTAACTTTGAATTAAATATATATCAAGCTTTAATATGAAGCAAAATAGTATTATAAAGCTTTCTTAAAAACTACATTTAAAACATCTTTATTGAAATTTTATTAATTTTTTTAAAAGTTAATTTATTGCTCTTTAAACTACATCTAATTATTAATTTAATAATTTTTATTAGTACCCGATATTACTTATTCGAAATAAATTATGCAATGAATATCACCATCTAAATGAAATATTTTGATGAAGTTTTCTTGACTATTTTAGATAAATTTAAGAATTATTATACTCATTAAAATATATAGTTATTTGAAATCAGATTATAAATACTAATAATTTTAACGATTTAAATTATATTAAAATCACATTCTATTTTAATCAAGGGTTAACGTCTTTTATATATACTTACTTCTATTTGAGATGAAAAACATATTAATTTTATTATATTTATCGTTTGTGTTTATTATATCACATTTAATATCTTAATTCATCCAAAATTAAGTTTCACAATTAAATACTATAGGTTTTATAAAAAGCTTTTGACCCCTGTAATATTGCTTGATATTTATGGAAAACAAGAATAATTAGTTAATATTAAATTATTTTAACGAATTCTTAAACAAAATAAATATGTTCTAAAAGATTAAATCAATAATTTTATGTATTCGCTTTTTCAACTCTATTTTTACCCGAATTTTTGGCCTTATAAAGAGCGTCATCTGCTCTTTTTATTAGCTCGTTTATTCCTTCCTCTTTGCATTTTTCTGCTACACCAAAGCTGGCTGTAATACTTTCACCTTCTATAAAAACATTTTTTTCAATAATTTTTCTTATTTTTTTAGCAAGTTCATATCCTTCTTTCAGTCTTATATTAGGAGCAATTATTACAAACTCTTCTCCTCCCCAACGTCCAAAATAATCATTTTCTCTTATATTGTCTTCAATTAATCTGCAAAAATCTTTTAATATTTGATCACCCATATTATGACCATATTTATCATTTATTTGTTTAAAATTATCAATATCTAAAATTATAAAAGTCAATGGAGTATCATACCTATTATTTCTTACAATTTCTCTTTTGAATAATTCAGTTAATTTATGTCGATTATAAGAATCTGTTAGTTGATCTTTAATTGCCATCTGATTCAAACTTTTATTTTTTTTATATGAATTTGTAAATAAAATAAAAGTTACAAACAAAAATATAAGAGAAAATATATAAATTTCTTGAAAGTTGTCATTAATATATTTTATAGTATTGCTTTTTTTGTATGATATTAAAAAGCCCTTATTCTCATTATCAAAACCTTTTATACTTATAAAATTAGCTGCATAGTAGTTTCTATCTATCTTGCTGTAAATAGCAAAATCCTGTCCTTCAGTCACTTTTTGATTAATTTCTTCGGCTTTATTTTTGTTTATCTGTTCAATAGTATCCAAATCCAGGGACTGATTTGGTTGATCTAGACTAAAATGAAGTTCCTTGTCATAAAGATAATCATCTATATGAGCAATCTCTCCATAATTGGACTGTTCTTCTATAAAAACCTTACTTTTCACTACTTCTTTTTTTATAATAAATGTATTTGCGCTGTAAAAAAAGTTACTAAATAATTCTGTCAAAGCCTCAAAAGATATACTTACCTCAACAGAACCAATATATTCTTCTTTTAAAAATAAGGGATAGATATATCGATAACCATTAAAAATTCTCCCCTCTTCAAAGCCCATATATTTAACATGATTCTCAATAACATATTTTATTCCCTTCCTAACATCAATCAAATTATCACCATATTTATCAGGTCTATGCATCCTTAAAAAACTTGTACCATCCTTAAAATGAAAGTGCACCTGCCTTATTTCATTTTTTGTTATTTCCTTATATATAGGCTTTAATTTTTCATATAAAGCATCACGATATAGATACCTGCTATCCTCATATTTCCAACCTTTTTTTATATATTTTTTTACTTCATCTTTATCGATAACATTATTTAAAATAAACTCGGAATAATTACCATAAGTTTTTAAGATTATATCAACTTCACTTCTTAAACTACTCAAGTTATCTTTTTGTAGTCGTTTTATCTGATCATTTTTTAAATTATGATTATAAAAAATAAAAACAGCAAATAAAACTATTATTATTGTTATTATAAAAAAATATCTTTTCTTTTTTAAAAATTCATAATATTGCATTTGTTTCATCCTCTATTTATTCATTTAATAGATTTAATTATACTGTAATATTTATTGATCTTAGTAAAATAAATATTTTTTTTATGATTTTAGTACTAACTATTTTAAATTATTCTGCTTTTTATTAACAAAAGATTATTAAACCATAAAACCATAAAAAATCGGGTAGAGGCAGATGATTAATTCATCTACCTTCCTCTCATACCACTGTACATAAGGATCTTGTATACAACGGTTCAATAATTATCTATAAATCTTTCGATTGTATTAACTCCCATATTACACTCCACACTCTTAATATTTATTGAGAAAATCCATTCCCTTTTCAATTAAGAAGCCCTAATTAAAGTTTGGCTGTGTTCTTCATGCTCTATGAAGTTAACCACTAAATAAATAATTATCGTCCTGTCCTTCCAAAGTCAATATTTCTAATGACGTATCAGTACTATGACAGGAACTGACTTCTCATGCTAAATCTTATTTCAACCACATATATAATGTGTCCATGAGATCTCACAGGTTAAGTACTTAATCTTTCATTTCATATATCCGTCACATTTACTGTAATAACTTTCGCACGATAAGGACTTTATTTCGTGTTGCAAACTCATCTGGTTATATTCAGCCTTAAATGTAATTTAAGTACCTCGGACCGAAATTTTGCTTTAGACTTCCTTCAGATTCGTGGTCGCCCATGACACCCTTGTATTCAGCTAATTTTTAAATCGTGTTCGGAATTCAGGACTTTCACCCTATGGATTAAGTGCATGCCTGTCAAACAACTAAAAAAAGGGCAACACCTAACAAATTATTGCCCTTTTTGTAAATTGTTTATAAAAATGTTAATTTATTTTATTTTTAGGAATTTAAAGGACAATTATTACACATTTAAAAGTCTATTTTTTTATTTGATAATCAAAACAGAAACTTTGGCATGTCTGACAACCTTGCCGCTGATACTGCCCAAAAAGAATCTTTTTACTTCGCCTTCTCCTTTATCAGCAAGAACAATTAAATCAAAGTCATTATCCTCAGCATAGTTACAGATAACATCTGCCACATTATCACCGTACTCTACAACCTTGTTCAATGTCAATTCATCTTCATTAAAATATTCTGCTACCTCATCTAATGTTTTTTTTCTTCTATCAAATAATTCTTTGCGGTTTCCTTCTTTTAGTTCTTCCATCTGTTCTTTAGATAAATATGGCTCAGCATTGTCTAAATTGACATTATCAAATTTGAGATTTGCCACTGTTATAATAGTAACTTCTGATTTCAATGTCTTTGCCAAATCTGCCGTTTTCTTAGCTGCTTTCTTAGAACTATCAGAACCATCGACTGTAAGTAGAATTTTATTCATAATATCCCTCCTTATTTTTATAGGCCTTGTCTATTATTGCAAGGATATTATATAATATTATTCTTTTGATAAAATATTGTAATATCAATTTCTCTGTTTTAGTTGTGCAAAGCAAAACCTATATTTATATAATTAAATATTAACTATAAATATCCTTTTTATTATATCAAATTATAATTGATATTAGTTATTATTTAGATAACATTAATAAATTATCCATTTAAATTAACTCAACTTTTTTTAAGACTTCTTTTAAAAACGGAAGTAAATATATTAAAACTTAAAGAAAGACTATTTAAAACAATAATGAACATCTTAAAGTAATTGTATTTAAAAAAGTTACTATATCAAAGAAAGCCAAAGATATATTTTGCTAGACTATTAAAAAAAATCCCTCTAATATCTTCCAATAATAAAGGGAATAAAATTAAATATATCATATTATTTAACTTATATTTACTTTGCTAGATGTATCATTACCAAGATTATCACTTGCCAGACATCTTGATTCAAAGGTTTCTAACCATTTATTGATAGTATCCTGATCATAATCAGAATCAATATCTATATTTATTTCCTTATATCCAGCTCTCGCCTCTTCATTTTTTCCCATAAACTTTACTGGATTAAGTTTTCCTTCAATCTTAAATTCTATTTTATTTATTTCAATATCCATTTCTTTAACAACTAAATGTTCCACTACTTTTAAAAATCCAGCAAAAGCCGCCAAAATGAATTCTACCGGGTTGAAACCCTGAGTAATATCTCCAAGCTTTTTAGGTTCATTAATTACTAATTCAAAATCTCTTGTCTTAACGACAGTTTTAGTAACCTTTTCACTAAATGCTTTAATTTTGAACTCGACGTTAGAAAAAATCGTCAACTCCTTTATAGTTGTTTCACAAAATTAATTAAAGGAAAATGAACTAAATCCTGATTTTGTTTCTATAAAATAAGCAAACATAATATATCTTTTTTTAAAAAAAATTAACTCAACATTTTAACAAGTAAAGTGTTTTATAATAACAATCAGTATACAATCCTTGAGCCTCTAGAGGTTTTTTACTTTACGATTATGATGTAATTTTTTATATCACCGATTTTGTCTGTGAAGACATTTTTCAGTTCAAATTTTAGTAGGCTGAAACCTTCATTTGCAGCATGCAGATCCCAGCTGATAATTCCCATATTATTTTCCTTTATGACCTCCATATTGCTGAGATTACCACTAGAACTATTATTACTATTAATCAATTGAATAACATCGTAATTTTCAATTTCTAGTTCCCACATTTGAAACTTTAATAAATCATTTGTCAGATTTATTTGATAAACCTCATCCTCAAATAGTTCTATAACCGGCATATCAACCACTAATAAAATTATTCTTTCTTCTTTGATAATCTCATCATCACTTGGCGCTAATAGTTCGTATCTCAAAATGCTATACCCCTTTTTTTGGGCTTTAAATCTCCAGCTGTGAATTTCTGGTGCACCCAATAAGCCTTGCTCTTGATTTACTTCTTCTAACTGATCAGATATTTTTGTGATCACTGTTTGATCACTGATTTCTAAGTGCCATTTATAACCTGTTGAAGGGGTTTCTAATAGCTGAATCTCTTTTATTTGATTAACTTCCATTGATTTATATGATATTGCCAACCCATTACATGCAGTTAAGAAAATCAAAACTAAAGTCATAATAACAATTCCTATATTTTTTTCCATATCAAGCCTCACTTTATAATAGTCATCATATCTTTTAAAAAATCAAAATTATTAATTTTTTGTAAAGAAAGATATAAAACCAGCTTTTATTTTAAAACTATATGATTTCGGTCTGCTCCTTTTTCATAAACAGCCATAATCTTATCATAATTATCTATTAGGCATAAAATACCATCTTCTATATTTTGTTCATTGATAATTATAGGTACCAAATGTTTTTTTATTCTCATAATGTTAGGCCCAAATTTTTTAGAAACCCCCGCCATTACTTCTTCATCTTTAAGAAGATCTATTATACTTTTAGCTTTTTGGGGATCAGCATGTCTTCTTTCTTCGCCACTCGTATTTACTATTTCATTAATCAATTCTGCCCCATCTTTATCAATTTTGAAAATCATATAATATTTTGCATCACCAAAATGTCTATCCATAAATTGTTTTTGATTGTCTGTTGCGAAAGCTGCTTTTAATGACATATTATTACCTCCACAGAATTAATTATATAATTGAAATATTCTAAATAAATGTAAAAATAATTTATAAATAATAGATAAACACAATTTATAAAACATATAAATAGTTAATATGCTTTGTTTTGTGAAATGAAATTATGATATAGATTATCTACTATATATTGCAAAATGA
>JAGXLU010000038.1 GCA_018334565.1 Halanaerobiales bacterium
TAATAAGTCAAAATACTTGACAGTAATAAATATCTATTATATACTAATTTAAAATTAAATATCAGAAATTACCTCATCTTTGCTAAGGTGGGGTAGAGGCGCAGAATTAAAGAGTAACTTTTTTTAATAAAATGAACCTAGTATAAAAAAGTGAAAGGTGCTTCTGCCGAAGTTCTTAATTATTTGGTTCAAGTAATTAAGGATTGGGTCTGTATATAAAATATACAGGACTGTCATTGAAGTATAAGCCAAATTTCAATGTTGAGCTATCTCATTAAAAGGCGAAAAGGAGGTGGTTTCTACTGGTGCAATCAGAATTCATACCCAGCGGGAATCCCGTTGGGTTTTTTATTTATCTAAGATAAATTTCAGACAATGGTATAAGACATAAAATAATATGGAGGGTCATAAAAATGGATAACTATGGTTTAATATCTCTCATCCCACCTTTATTAGCCATATTTTTAGCATGGTGGAGTAAAGAGGTACTAATTTCATTATTTTTAGGAGTATTTTCAGGTGCTTTGATTCTAACTGGCTATAATCCTGTTACAGGTTTTATAAATACCTTAGATAATTATATGTTGGCTTCTTTAGCTGACTCCTGGAATGCAGGAATCATTATATTTTTACTATCAATGGGGGGTATGATTGGCATTATAAACAGAGCTGGTGGTGTGATAGCAATTGGTGAATATGTTGCTAAAAAAGCTAAATCCGTTAAAAATACACTGCTTGTAACCTGGTCAATGGGAGTGCTAATATTTTTCGATGATTATGCAAATACTTTAATAGTCGGTAATACAATGCGACCTATTACTGATAATATGAATGTATCAAGAGAAAAACTTTCTTTTGTGGTAGATTTAACAGCGGCGTCAGTTTCAAGTATCGTACCAATTTCAACCTGGATAGCATTTGAAGTGGGAGTTATCAAAGATGGTTTTCAAAGTTTAGGCATTGAAGCAAATGCTTATACAACCTTTATTCAGACTATACCTTATAGATTCTATTCTATCTTTGCACTGGTATTTGCTCTAATAATAATTTATACTATGAAGGATTTCGGCCCCATGTATAAGGCGGAACACCGGGCGAGAACTACAGGTCAGTCGCTTAGAGAAGGTTCTACTCCCATGGTTTCTAAAGAGTTAGAAGAAATTGAGAAACCTGAAGGTGCATCCTTTAATATAATAGATGCTTTTTTACCAATTCTGGTTGTCATAGTTGTAACATTAATTGGTCTGTGGTATAACGGTGGAGGGAGTGCTCAAGAGGTAAGTATACAAACTGCTTTTGGTGATGCAGATGCCAGCGTAGTTCTACTATGGGCTTCATTTGCTGGGAGTTTTACAGCTGCGTTAATTGCAATATTTAAGCGCATTTTAAACATTTCAAATATTGTAGATAGCTGGATAGATGGTGCTAAATCAATGTTTATAGCAACTATGATATTAATCTTAGCTTGGTCTATTGGTGGTATAACTGATGATTTGGGGACTGCTGACTTTCTGGTGGGGATTTTAGAAGGTAATTTACCAGGATTTCTAATTCCGGTTTTGCTTTTTTTGATTTCTGCTTTTATTGCCTTTACCATAGGTAGTTCTTGGGGTACTGTTGCTATAGTTATGCCTCTGGCAATACCACTAGCCTTTAATATTTCCGCACCGATGTTACCAGCTATTGGGGCTGTTTTAACTGCAGCAGTAATGGGGGATCATTGTTCACCTATTTCTGATACAACTATCATGTCTTCAACTGCTTCAGCAGTTGACCATATAGATCATGTATCCACACAATTACCTTATGCTCTGACTGTGGCAGCAGTTGCAGCGGCAGTTGGATTTTTACCAGCTGGATTGGGTTTATCACCTTTAATTATTTTACCAGTTGGTGTATTAATACTTTATTTGATAGTGAAAATATTTGGAAAAAGTGTGAAAGCAGAAGAAATTTAAGTAAAATACAAACCTAGGAATTAAATACTAAACGCTTTTTAAAAAGATTTTACTTATAAATGCTGCAAAAGAAAACTCTTATATATACATTCAGTTAATTTTTACTTGGCTATGGATATGATAAAACGGGTTATTGGAGATCTTCCAATAGCTCCTTTTTTATTTTTATAAAAAATTGTGATGTTTTTTAACATATTTCCTCTTACTGTATTTAAAGACAGATTTAAATATCCGTTCTGATTATAGTTTTATAATTAAGATTGCAAATATAATTTTTGTATTGCAGATCGAAAACTTGTCTGCAATATTTTTAAATTTTTTTTCCATAATCAAATAAGACCTGTAACATTTATAAGATTTGGTACTTAAGCCTTAAATAAATACTTGCAATATAGACAAGATTAAATGAAAATATCAAACCACACCTTTCCTTGTGGCAGGGATAAGCATTTTGATATAGAATCTATAATATACAGAAGTTAATTAAGGTGGTAAAATTTATGAGAAAACTTACTATAATATTTATTCTTTTAATGTGTTTTTTATTTGGATTAACCTTACCATATCTTTTTGAAAGTTATGGTCCTTTTATAAAAAATCATGTCATGGGTAATGGAAATCAGGATATTGAAGATGTTTCCAGCGAACCAGAGGAGAAAAAGGCAAATGATATAGTTGTAAAAAAAGAAAAAATCGATTTTGAACAGTTATTAAAAAAAGCTAAAAATCAGTTTTATGACTCAAAATATAAAGAGAGTATTAATACTTATATAGAACTTTATAAAAGCGGCTATGATAGAATATCAGCGGCTAAAAATATAATAGCAGTTAGTAATTATCTCAGTGAAGAATCCAGTCAGGCATCTAGCTTATTATCAAATATGTATGATGATTATCAGGATTCTATTGAATACAACTATTATTATGCTGAATATCTATATAAGAATGGTGATAAAATAAGTGCTGAAGAGCTATTTTTTCACCTGTTAATTCTTCTCGAACAACAGGATTCAGATTTATCTGATAGGAAAAAAGCCTTAACATATTATTACCTTGGAGATATTTATTTAAATTCTGATCGGGAAAATGTAGCCCTTGATTTTTTCTTGAAAGGGATTGAACATGAAAAAGAAATAGTCTTAAATTATACAGCAGCAGCCAAGGTTTATAAGAGCAAAGAAAAGTATGAGCAGGCAATATCTATGTATAAAACGTGTTTAAATCAGGATCATAGCATGAGCAGTTTATATTATGAATTGGCTGTTTTATATGAAAAAACCGAAGAAATATTAAAAGCGTATAATTACTGGCAGAGATGTATTAATAGTGGTATTAAGACAGATATTGCCCAACAGCACATTAATGATATAAGAGAGAATTATCCACAATATTTTGAAAGAGAAGAAACAGAAGAAAAAATTGTTTTTAAAGTAGATTGGTATGATATTATAGAGATTGAACCTAATACAATTTTTAGAAAACTTAAAATAGGCCTTCAGGAAAATATTAATAAATTGAATTTCCAATCACAAAATGATTTTATAATAAAATATGATAATAATATTATATTTGAGGGTAATAAAGATACCAGGTATCAGATTAATTTTAGTGACAATACTTTTTATATTTTTCAAAATGGAGAGATTAAAAAATCTATATCCCCAGATCAGACACTTAAAATAAGTTCTACAAATAAAAACAACTTATTTGCCTTATATAATATTAAATTTGGGCAAAATTATTTTTGGGGAGGAGTTGAAAATAGACAATACAGGGGGGATATTCATTTACAACCTATAACAACTGAGTCTGTTAACTTAATAAATTATATTGATTTAAGTTCCTATCTGCTTTCTGTGGTACCTTCCGAAATATATGCAAGCTGGCCGCAGGAATCTCTTAAAGCACAGAGCGTTGTTGCCCGATCTTATATAATAAACAACTTAAATAGACATAAAAATAAAGGATATGATTTATGTGCTGATGTACACTGCATTGTTTATTCGGGAGTAAAAAATGAACACCCCAATACCAATGCTGCTATTTTAGCAACAAAAAATGAGGTAATAACTCATCAAGGTAATGTAATAGATGCAGTATTTAGTAATAATAGTGGTGGTTATACAGAAGCAAGTCAGTATGTATGGGGTAACAGTTATGATTACTTAAAGGCTGTTAATATATCTGAAAGTATGGATTATCAACTTCCCTTATCACCTCATTTAATTGAAGAATGGTTTGTTGAGAAACCTCCTTCTTATTCTGATAATAAATATACAATTAACAGCACATATCGCTGGATTAAAAGCGTTAATCTAGAAGCCCTTAAATCAAGACATGGCTTACAGGATATTAGAGGAGTATATATAACAGATAGGACGGATATAGGAACTGTAAAAGAAATTAAGATTGAAGGTCAAAACAAGAAAGTAGTTAGTAGAGATTCATCTATTCGGAGAGATCTTACTGGTTTGAAAAGCAATAAATTTATAATCAAAAATATATATGATGGTAATAAACTTGAGAAAATAATAATATTTGGCGCGGGTTGGGGTCATTCAGTGGGAATGGACCAGACTGCTGCAGCTGGAATGGCTGTAAAAGATAAAAGCTATCGTGATATAATAAACTATTTTTATCTTGATACAGAAATAACAAAATTAGAATAAATACTTGAAAATTGGTTTTATTTCAGTTATAATTAATTAAGAATTAAATAATAGATGTCTTCAGGGCATGGTGTAATTCCAGACCGGTGGTATAGTCCACTAGCTAAAGCTGAACTGGTGAAATTCCAGTACCGACGGTATTTAAAGTCCGGATGAAAGAAGGCAATATAGCTTTGTAGTTATTGATGCCCTGTTTGTGTGAGGGCATTTTTTATTTTTTTCAATAACCTACAGGAGGATCAAAAATAATAAATGGATATTAAAAAAATAGCAAACATTGGTGTTTTAATTGGACTATCATTAATTTTAATGCTGACAATAAGGTTTCCCTTATTTTTACCGTTTTTAATCTATGAACCAGGAGATATACCCATACTTATAATAGCGTTTTTATATGGGCCTATGCCGGCTTTAGGAGCAACATTTGTACTCTCGGTTTTAATGGCTGTATTGACAGGTCTAGGAGGCCCTTTTGGGGCTTTTATGCACTTCTTGGCGACAGGTGTACTAGTTGGGGTAGCAGGTTATATTTATAAACAGTATCACACAAAAAAAGGAGCTATTATTGGTCTGACATTTGGCTCGCTTGCTATGACTGCTATAATGGCAGGTGCAAACATTTTATTGAACCCAATTTTTTATGGTATACCTTATGAACAAACTATTTCGATGTTATTACCTGGCATTATACCCTTCAATATTACCAAAGCTGCTTTTAATTCTATATTAACTGCTCTGGTATACAAAAAGATTGCAAACTTTTTAAGAAGGAAGGGCTTATTAACCTCATTAGATAATAAGGAAGCGGCAGATTATTCGTATGCTGATAAAAAATAATATTTTTTAAATTAAATAAAATATTATTTCCTTATATCCCTTTATTAGTTTTAATAAGGGGATTTTTTTATTTAAATATATATAATTAAAATATAAGTAAAAAGAAAATTAAATGATTATATATAAAAGAAGAAAGGAATCACATGTTTCAGCACTAAAATACAATTATTTGACAATTGATGCCTGCTAATATACAATTCATATTAGGTGTATTGGGGGTAATTTTATTGGAGATAACATTTTTAGGAACCGGGACTTCACATGGGGTGCCTATTATTGGATGTAATTGTAAAACCTGTAGTTCAGATAACCCCAAAAATAAGAGGTTCAGATCATCTATATATGTCCATACTGATTCTAAAAACATTTTAATTGATACTTCGCCTGATTTGAGATTACAGCTTTTAAACAATGATATAACTGATATTGATTTAGTATTAATTACACATTCACATGCTGATCATATAATGGGTTTTGATGATTTAAGAGCTATAAATAGAATTAGAAAAGGGGAAATTTCCTGTTATAGTAATAAAAAAACATTAGAGACTTTAAAAAAGAAGTTTACATACATATTTAATAATAATCATTATTGTAAATTTGCTGTTCCTAAAGTTAAACTTGTAGAAATCAATAAGACATTAGATTTTGGCGAGATTAAAATAACACCTCTACCTGTTAAACATAATGATGATATTATTTTAGGGTATAAAATTAATAATATGGCTTATATCACTGACTGCAGTTTTATTTTTAAAAGTACTTTGAAAAAAATTAAAGATGTAGATTTACTGATTCTTAATGCACTGCGTTATAAAAGACATCCTAAACATTTTAATGTAGATCAGGCTGTAGAGGTTATTTCAAACTTGGGAGTTAAAAAGGCATATTTAACCCATATTTCTCATGAAATCGAACATAAAGAGGGGAATGCAGGGTTGCCTAATGGAATAGAACTTGCTTATGATGGTTTAAAACTGGTAGTTTAAAGGATGACTAATAGAATGAATATTGTGTTGGTTGAACCAGAGATTCCTCAAAATACGGGTAATATTGCGAGAACTTGTGCTGTTACTAACAGTAGTTTGCATTTGGTCAAGCCCCTCGGCTTTTCCACAGATGATCGGTATCTAAAAAGAGCTGGATTAGATTACTGGCATTTGTTGGACATCCATTATTATGATAGTTTCTCTTCATTTTTAGAATATAAAAATCATTTAAGAATGTTTTATGCATCAACTAAATCACCTAACAAATATGATCAAATTGATTATGATATTAGCGATTATTTAGTTTTTGGTAAAGAGACAGCTGGTTTACCAGAATCTTTTTTAAAAGAGAATTTGGATAAAACTATCAGAATACCTATGATCAAAGGAGCACGATCTTTAAACTTATCAAATTCAGTCTCAATTATTTTGTATGAAGCTTTGCGGCAAAATAAATTTCCTGGTTTTAATCAAGACACGAAATTTTAAAATAAAAGCACCATTTAAATAAAGGATTATTTTAATATATATAGAAATATAAAAACTAAGGGATTAAAGTTATATTTATAAATAGGAGGATTGAGTATATGGATTTAATATCGCAAATATCTTTTAAAATATTTATTGCATTAATGATTACAATAATTTTGTTAATACTAATTCCTTTAACTACATATGCTATTAGCTTAGAGTTGAATGATAGGGGAGAACAGGTAAAAGAGATACAATCCTTATTAAATAAAGTTGGATATGATATAAGCGCTGATGGTATATTTGGATATAGGACTAAGGAAATAGTTAAAGATTTTCAGTTAAACAATAATCTCAAAGTAGATGCAATAGTAGGAGAAGCAACATACAACACATTAATTAAAATGGCAAGAGATATTAAATATACAGTAAAAGATGGTGATACCCTTTATGATATAGCCAATAAATTTGATACTACAATTGAAAGTATTAAAAATAATAACAACCAAAAAAATAATTTAATTCATCCCGGAGATACATTATACATACCTAAAACTGGACGTGGGGGCGGAGATGAAGATAGGATATATGCAAATATCATACATGAAGTTCAACGAGGAGATGCACTTTATTCGTTATCAAAAAAGTATGGTGTGGATATACAGCTAATAAAAGAAGCGAATAATTTTAATACAAATGATATTTATGTAGGTCAAAATATTGTAATTCCCTTTACGAATAGGAATAATAACGGTAAATTTACATTAAGAGAGGGTGTATTTATTTGGCCTCTACAGGGTAGAATTAGTTCATATTTTGGCTGGAGGTCTGATCCAATTACAGGCAGCAACGAATTTCATCAAGGTCTAGATATAGCTGTCCCTGTTGGCAAACAGATCAGGGCTGCTTACAGTGGTACTGTTGTGAAAAGTGGCTGGATGAGTGGTTTTGGAAAAACAATTGTTATAGATCATGGTGATTCTGTTGAAACTATCTATGCTCACAATTCAAAGAATTATGTGGTTGTTGGCGAAGAGGTAAATGCAGGTCAAATAATAGGAACAGCTGGAAGTACTGGTAAAAGTACAGGCTCTCATTTACACTTTGGGGTATTGGTAGATGATAAACCAGTTGATCCTATGCAGTATCTTCCTTAGAAAAAAGTTATATCACAAAGTATCCTCATATCATATTTAGATATGAGGTCTTTTTACTGTTAAGAAGTATGTTTTTTTTCTTACTATATAAGATATATTGATAATTATAATAAGAAATATTAATATAATATTTGATTTCTTTAAATTACGAGGAGGATGATTTAATGAAAAAAATAGATGCAAGGGGTTTAGAATGTCCTAAACCAGTCATAAAAACTAAAAACGGTTTGGAAAAAAATAAAGAACTAGAAGTAATTGTTGATAATAATGTAGCTGCTCAAAATGTTAAAAAGCTGGCAATTAAAATGGGAGCAAAGGTTGCTCTCGTAAAAGAAAGTAATGATTTATATAAATTAATAATAACTAACTTTTCTCAAAAAAATCATAAAAGAAAAAAAGATTTCAATAATAATGTTATATTTGTTAAATCAGATTTATTAGGAGGGGGAGAAGAAAAATTAGGAGAAATATTAATCAGGGGTTTTATTAGTACATTAATTGATATAGAGCCCTTTCCAGATAAAATAATTTTTATGAATGCAGGGGTTAAACTGCCTTGTAATAATCAAGAAATTATAACTTCTTTAGAAAGATTAGAAAACAAAGGTGTTAAAATATTATCCTGTGGAACCTGTCTTGATTTTTATGGATTACAGGATGATTTACAAGTTGGAAGTATAAGTAATATGTATGAAATTGTAGATAGTTTAAATAAAGGGGAAATTTTAACGATATAGTTTGTGATAATTGAAATAAGGTGGTGTGAAAGATGAGTGAAAAGATTAGATTAACACAATATAGTAAAACTTCTGGCTGAGCTGCTAAATTAGGCCCAAAGGCCCTGTCGCAAGTTTTGCGACAAGTTAGCTTTATTAATGATGACAAAAATCTTTTGGTAGGAATAGAAACTGGAGATGACGCAGCTGTATATAAATTAAATGAAAATGAGGCTATGATACAATCAGTTGATTTTTTTACTCCGGTAGTAAATGATCCTTATCTATATGGTCAAATAGCAGCTGCAAATGCTTTAAGTGATATTTATGCAATGGGTGGTGATCCAATTCTGGCAATGAATATTGTTGGATTTCCTGAATGTTTAAATCAGGACCTATTAGTTAGTATATTGCAGGGAGGAGCTGACAAGGTAAAAGAAGCGGGAGCTTCCCTAGTGGGAGGACACACTGTTAAAGATGATGAGCCCAAATATGGGCTTTCAGTAACTGGCTTGGTTCATCCTAATCAATTATTAACAAATGCTAACGCTAATCCAGGAGATAAATTGATCTTAACTAAAGCACTTGGTACAGGAATTATGGTATCCGCTATAAAAGGTGGGTTAGAAAAAGGGGACAAGGAAAATCCAGCAGTCAAGTCAATGCTAGAGTTAAACGATAAACCGATTGAAAATATAAAAAATTATAATGTAAATTCTTGTACAGATATTACTGGTTTTGGTCTTATAGGACACCTAACAGAAATGGTAAAAGCCAGTAATATAAAAATTGTTTTGAATACTTCAGAAATACCAGTATTTGAAGGTGTTATTGATTATGCTCAAATGGGTTTAATTCCCGAAGGTTGTTATGCCAATAGAGATAATTATTCAAATATGGTTATTAATAAGCACAATATAGAACAAACAATGGAAGACTTAATTTATGATCCGCAGACTTCGGGTGGTTTACTTTTTTCAGTGCCTGGTAAATATGCTGCTGATCTTCTTATTGATTTATATAGTAACGGAATTGACCAGGCAGCAATTATTGGAGAAGTGCAAAAAGGTGAACAAGGAATAATATTAAAGTAGGTGATTAAGTGGAATATTTTCTTATTACATTTCAATCCACACATCAGTATATGAAAGCTGAAAAAATTTTGAAAGATTTAAATTATGACTGTACATTATTACATATACCATCTGAAATAAGCGCAGATTGTGGTTTAGGATTAAAATTTTCATCTTCTTTGGATCATAATAAATTAAAAAAAATTATTATACCGACTGGTATTAATTTTGATGGTATTTATTATATAAAAAATAAAGAGAACGAAAAAAATATAGAAAAAGTTGGGTAAATTTTGTAAATATTTTTGATAATAATAAAACAACTTATAATACAAGAGAACTTTGTGAAAAAATGAATATATAAGCTGATTGTAGAAGATGGGAGAGAATATAAAAAAACCGAGGGTTTAATTTCCTGAAGCCATAATAAGAAATGAAGCTTACAGATAAAAATCCCGGTTTTAGTTTGTGTTTTATCCCTCACAACATATAGAATAATTTACAATTGTTTTAATATGTTTTTTTATTTTTTGAACTGCTTCTTCACTAGTGTAGTTTGTCCGATTATTTATCATTAAAGTTAACATTCCATGATAAATATAGGTGATCATATTGTCAACTTCTTCAGCCTGATTTTTAGATAAATATCCCTTTTCAATCAAGGGTTTAGAAGCAACAGAAGCACGATTTGCAAGATCCGGATCTAAAAGCATGGGAAGGAGTCTTTCAGGAGGATTGCCCAATTTTTGTGGAAAAATTTGAAAATATTTTTCCATTAAATTTTCTGGATGATCTCCCAATTCATCAGTAAAGATTGCGTAATATATATTGGGGTTTTCAAATGAATATTTACAGAAACATTCCCACATTAAAACAAAACGTTCTATTTCATTTTCACCTTTTGCAATATAATTGGGCATTGCTTGTGTATATTTACTTAAAAAATCTAAAGAAGCAAAAAAAATAAGCTGTTTATAGTTATCAAAATAATTATAAATGGTTGCACTATTATATCCGGCTCTTTTTGCAACATTACGAATAGTAACTTTTTCAATACCTTTATCTAAGATTACTTCTTTAGTAGCTTCAATAAAGTATTTCAAGGTGCGTTTCTTTTTGATATCATCACTATCAATATTAATCATTATATGATCAATCCTTTCTTAATTAGAAGAAGAATGTCTTATTTATTAGAATTAAGGATATAATAAATATAAAATAAAATCAAGAGTTTTGGAGAATATGTGAATATATTATTAAACTTTTCAAAGGTTTTTAAAAGAAAATTTTAAAATAAAAATGAGTATGCGAAATGTATAATTAAATAATGATAGAGGGGCTGGAAAGTTAACTACAATATAAAGATACCGTTTTCGTATCAATATACTATACTTGCTTTAGATTCAAAGAGAAAAAGAGATTTTCAATGTTTTACTTATCTTAATATGGATAAATATAAAAAAATTAATGAAGAGGGAATTTCCTATTTATATAATTGATAAAAGCGAAAACCCCCTTAATTTATAAGGAGGTTTTTGTAGAGAAGTTTTTTTCAAAAAAACAAGAAGTTATTTATATGTATTAGCCATTGTTAGATGTTCTGTTTCAATATCAGATAGTGCTCTAAATACTTGTTGAACTCTTGGCTCAGGAGCTCTTTTAGCTACTTCTAAATAGAAATTAATTGCTCTTTTCTCATGTTTATTTGCTTCTGCAAAACGATCAAAATCATTATCAGGTATGTCTGGATCAGGCATTTCTACTTCCACTTCACCCAGCATATCTTCTAAAAGCTCTGCATGTTCTGCTTCTTGTTTTCCTAACCTTTTAAAGATTGCTTTAGAAATTTGATTTTCAGCAGCTTCCGTGCATTTGCTATAAAAAACAGTATTATCGTTTTCTAAATCAAGGGCATGTAAACAATCTTTACGGCTCTGTTCACTCATTTCTACCACACCATAATCTAAATAGTGAGCAGCAGATTTTAAATATTCTCCTTCTGCCCCACAGAATGGACATCGGTCTACAGAATTATCTCCCAAATAGGTTTCACCACATATTTGGCATCTCCATGGTTTCATTATATACACCTCCCCATATTTGTGGTTATTATTAATTTCATTAATTAGAAGTATTCTATATAATATTAAATCTTCCTGCTATTTCAATTAAAATAATAAAAATATTTGATAATTTTTGTTTAAATTAAAAAAATACTATAGAGGTATAAAGCGATGTTAAATTTATATGATTGAATGATAATGTAGTGATTTAATCAGTTAATATAAAAAGCAGGACTTGTCGTTATTATTGGAGAATAGAAAAATATAGATTGGTTAAGAAAATAATATTAAAAACAACAAGCTTAGTAAAATTATTATAAAAATATATTATATGATGACTAAGTTCAGAACTTTTAAAGTATAATATTTTACCTATATAATATTAACTGGTTTTATACTACATCAATGTTTTTGAAAAAATATATTAAACGTCGAAATGAAAATTTTTGTGTAGGTTTTAAATTAGAGAATTATAAAAATCTTCATATATTGGGTTTTAGTATTTAAAAAGAGTAGTTAATCAGTATTTTTTTGCAAAAAAAATGCAAATATTAGGAGCTTCGAATTTAATATAAAAATAATTATAAAGAAAGAAGGGTATATTTATTTATGGTTTATTTTAATAATGCTGCAACCACTTGGCCAAAACCCGAGAATGTTTATAAAGAAGTAAATGCATTTTTCAGACAAGAGGGTGTTAATCCAGGCAGATCTCAGGATTTAAAGACAATGAATATAAATAGGAAAATATTCGATACAAGGGAAAAATTGGCCAATTTTTTTGGACAAAAAGATTCTTCCCGCTTTGTTTTCACCTCTGGTGCGACTGAGTCTCTTAATTTAGCAATTAAAGGCTTATTAAATCGAGGTGATCATGTAATCTCCACAAGATTAGAACATAATTCAGTAATCCGTCCCCTCAATGATTTAATAAAAGAAGGCAGGATTACTGTTGACTATTTGAGTTTCAATAAAAAAGGAATTATTGAAAGGGCAATGATTGAAGATGTAATAAAAGATAGTACTGCTTTAATAGTTATATCACATGCTTCTAATGTATTAGGAACTGTTAACAATATACGAGAAATCGCAGATTTTGCCCAACAAAATAATATAAAAATATTATTAGATGCAGCACAAACAGCTGGAGTTTTAGAGATTAATCTCAATCAGATAAAAGTTGATATGCTATCTATACCTGGTCATAAATCTCTTTACGGACCGCCGGGAATTGGCAGCCTTTTTATTAGGAAGAACATTAATTTAGATACTTTGATGGAAGGTGGTACGGGTAGTAATTCATTAAACACCTCTCAGCCTGAAGTTATGCCTGATAAATATGAAAGTGGTACTATGAATACACTAGGAATTATAGGCCTTGGAGCTGGCCTTGATTTTATAAGGAAAACAGAGATAAATAAGATTTATAAACATGAGATAAATTTACTTAAGAATTTTATTGAAGGTTTAAGTGAGATTAAAAATATAGTTATTTATGGAAGTAGAGATTTAAAGCAAAAAGTTGGGGTATTAAGTATTAATTTGAGTAATCTAAGTGCTGCTAAATTTGCTTATTTACTGCAAAATGAATATAATATATCTGTGAGGAGTGGACTACACTGTGCTCCATTTTTACATAAGGAAATGGGAACTGTTGACAAAGGGATGGTAAGATTTAGTTTCAGTTTTTTTAATACATTAGATGAAGTAAATTATGCTTTAAATGTTATTGATGATATTGCTAAAAAAGAGGGATAAAAATGAGAAAAGAGCTATTCAAAAAAATTCCGGCAGTCAATGATTTATTAGAAAGTAATAAGGGCAAAAAATTAATTAAAACTTACAACCATGACTTAGTATTAAAGGTAACAAGAAATATTCTCGGCAAGAAAAGAAACTTTATCTCAAAGGCAAAAAAAACCGATTTAAAAAATAAGGAATTGGATTTAAGCATTTCAACTTTAATAGATGAGATAAGTGATTACTTGCATAATTATTTAAAACCCAATTTAGAGCCAGTTATAAACGCAACTGGAACTATTGTGCATACTAATTTAGGTAGATCCCTTTTATCTAAAGAAGCCGTACAATCCATGATAGATGTTGCAGAAAATTATTCAACTTTAGAAATAGATAAAGAAACAGGACAAAGAGGCTCCCGCTACAATAATGTTCGCGAATTACTTATTGCTTTAAGTGCAGCAGAAGACGGTATGGTTGTCAATAACAATGCAGCAGCTGTTTTATTAATATTAGATACATTTGCAAAAAATAAAGAAGTTATATTATCCAGAGGGGAAATGGTTGAGGTTGGAGGTTCTTTTAGAATCCCGGAAGTAATGGAAAAAAGCGGTGCTAAATTAATTGAAGTTGGAGCTACAAACAAAGTTTATTTAAATGATTATGAAAAAAGCATAAGTGAGAACACTGCTCTGTTATTAAAGGTTCATACCAGCAATTATCGTATTATGGGTTTTACGGCAGAAGTGAAATTAGAAAAACTTGTTAAATTGGGAAAAAAGTATGATTTACCTGTTGTAGAAGATTTAGGCAGTGGGATAATAAGAGATCTATCTGACTTGGGATTATTAGATGAGCCAACCGTAGCAGATAAGATTAAAAAGGGCGCTGATCTAGTATCATTTAGTGGTGATAAACTTCTGGGTGGCCCCCAGTCTGGAATAATAGTTGGCCATAAAGAGTTCATAGATAAGCTGAAAAAGAATCCTCTTACAAGGGCGTTAAGAGTCGATAAATTTACTTTGTCTGCCTTGGAAGCCACCTTAAAGGCTTATATAAAAAAAGAAGATAGAGAAGTGATTCCCACCCTGAAAATGTTAAATGAAGATATTGAAATAATAAAAACCAGAGCGGAAAAATTGAAAGAAAAAATATACAAAATCGACAATAAAAAAGTTATGATTATAGTTGAAAAAGATTTTTCTAAAACAGGGGGTGGGGCTTTCCCGGTTCAAAGCATACCCACTTATGTAACAAAAGTGAAACTAAAAGATAGAACCTTAAATGATCTATCTTATCAATTAAGAATGAATAATCCTCCCATTTTTACTCGTTTACAGGATGATTTCATGTTATTTGATTTGAGGACTGTAAAAGAAAAACAATTAGATCTTATTGTAGGTGCTTTCCAAAAAGTTATTGAAAATAGGAGGAAGTAGATATGTCTACCAAAAATTTTATAATAGGTACGGCAGGGCATATTGATCATGGTAAAACCAAACTTATTCAAGCTATAAGCGGTACAGATACAGACCGCTTATCAGAAGAGAAAAAGAGAGGAATCTCTATTGATTTAGGTTTCACTAATTTTCAGTTAAGTGATGATTATACACTGGGAATAATTGATGTACCAGGTCATGAAAAATTCATCAAGAATATGTTAGCAGGAGCAGGCGGAGTTGATATTGCCTTATTAGTCATTTCTGCAGATGAAGGTGTGATGCCTCAAACCCGAGAGCATCTTGATATTTTGAGTTTGCTTAACGTAAAAAAAAGTATAATTGTTGTAACTAAGATTGATTTGGTAAAAGAAGAATGGTTAGATTTAATGATTACGGATATTAAAGAAAAATTATCAGATACTTTTTTAAAAGACGTTCCCTTAGTTCCTGTATCTGCTCAAGAGAATATAGGCTTAGATAAGTTAAAAGATATGTTAATCAATATTATAGATCAAATGGAGGGAAAAGAGCTGACTGGTAATGTCTATTATCCCATAGATAGAGTCTTTTCTGTTAAAGGACATGGAACAATTGTAACCGGAACCTTAGTTAGTGGTAAAATTGAAGTTGATGATAACTTAATGTTCTATCCCTCACATAAGAAGGCCAGGGTGAGAAGTTTAGAAGTCCATAACATTAAAGCTTTAGCTGCTTTACCCGGTCAGAGAGTAGGTATAAATATATCTGGGATAGATAAAAATGAAATAAAAAGGGGGTGTGTGTTAGCAACTCCTGATAGTCTGATGAATACGCAATTTTTAGACTGTAGACTAAAAATTTTAGAAAATGCTCCTTCAATATTAGAAAATGGCGATAGAATAAGATTCTATATTAATGCAAATGAAGTTATTGGTAGAGTACACCTACTTGATAAAAATGAATTATTACCGGGTGAAAGTGGTCTTGTCCAATATAGATTAGATAAAAAAGTTGTAGCTCGTTTTAAGGAAAGTTATGTCATAAGGAGATTTTCACCGATGAATACTTTAGGTGGGGGAAATATATTAGATATCCATCCCCATCTTAGGAAAAGATTTGATACAAATGTGATAGATGAATTACAGAAAAAAGAAAGTTTTAATGATAAAGATAGACTAGAATATATATTAAAAATTAATAATCATAGAACTATCGATTATAATTTTCTTATAAAAAAAAGCAGTTTGAAAAAAGAAAAGATAAAAAATATTTTCAACAAATTAATTAAAGAAGAAAAAGTAGTATTGTTTGAAAAAGGTAGCCAAGATACCTGGATCCATCATGATAATTATAATGAACTAAAAGAAGAAGTTATAGATATACTTAATAAATTTCATGAGATGAATAAACTTAAAATAGGTTTATTTAAAGAAGAACTTAGAACAAAATTATCAATAAAGCTTAATAATATGGAGTTCAATCAATTATTAGGTGATTTGAAAAAGAAAAGAAAAATAAAAGTCAAGGGTTCTTATGTGAAGAGGTTTGATTATAAAGTTCAGTTATCTAAAAAAGAAAATGAAATAAAAGAGAAAATTATTAATGAATTTAAGGAAAGAAAGTTTATGCCTCCTAATTCAGAAACGATAATTAAAATAGGTAGCAAGAGAGAAGAAGTATTTAATTATTTAGTTGATATAGGAAAATTGATTCATATTAAAGAAGATTTGTTTTTTATTGCCAGTGCTGTAGATGAAGCTGAAAATATTTTGATTAAATATTTAAAAGAAAATAAATCTATAACCTTAGCTGAATACAGGGATCTACTTGCAAGTAGCAGGAGATATACTCTGGCTTTACTTGAATATTTTGATCAAATAAATATTACTATTAGAAAAGGAGAGAAAAGAATTTTACAAGATTAATTTACATTATTTGATCAATATATTATAATAATTTTTGAATACAAACATAAGGGAGCGGCTGTGTCCATGGTGGACATCTCGGACTTCAAATCCGATGGGAGGTCGGCAGACCGGCCTTTGGTGGGTTCGATTCCCACACGTTCCCGCCATTTATGACTCTAGATAAGAGTCTTTTTTTATTTTTATAGGAACTAACTTTTCAGTTATAAAAAAATATAAAACAATTATATAAAGTTTGAAAAACAAATATTT
>JAGXLU010000039.1 GCA_018334565.1 Halanaerobiales bacterium
GATTTAGCATGAGAAGTCAGTTTCTATCATAGTACTGATACGTCATTAGAAATATTGACTTTGGAAGGACAGGACGATAATTATTTATTTAGTGGTTAACTTCATAGAGCATGAAGAACACAGCCAAACTTTAATTAGGGCTTCTTAATTGAAAAGGGAATGGAATTTCCCAATAAATATTAAGAGCGTGGAGTGTAATATGGGAGTTAATACAATCGAAAGTTTTATAGATAATTATTGAACCGCTGTATACGAGATCCTTATGTACAAAGTTGTGGGAGGTCGGTAGATGAACTAATCATCTACCTCCTACCCGATGTGTACCTGGTAAGTTACAGAAACAACAGTGCAAGTCTTGTTCATGCTGTTTTTGACGTATCGGTATGTAAAGCCAACAGTGGCAAGGTGTCTACCGTGAGGTGGAACTCGGAGAGCCTGAGGTTAAAGACCAGTCCGAAATGATATATGAACCAGAGGTGGCATAATAGTTATGACGACCCACCATCGAGTTGGGGAAGTTCGAGGTCTGCTTGTGGAAAGAAAACGTGAATGCCCATGTAGAGCAACTAGGTGTGATTAGGGTCGGAATGGTCGGAAGTTTTCTGTAATTACCAAGGGATAGCTGGTAAGTTTTCTTGAGAAAGAATAAGTGGATGTATAACCCTAAACGGGAAAAGCTGAAATGATGTCTTACCAGAAGTCAGATAGTACCATAGTAGTAAAGAAGGTTGGCCGTTGATCATCTGGCAACAGGTAGTAGGATAAAACCAACTGGAGCGAAGGGTACTTGCATAAACCGAAATTGGAAAAAAGTAAGAAGAGTTATTTGTTTAAATGGTTTAAACGTTAATATTAGTTAACGGAGCTTGTTTGAGTGCATGAAAGGGAAAAGACATAACCGGAAGTGATGTAGAGCAAGATTACTATGACCTTAGTAGTAATATACCAAGAGGTGCGATTGGTGTAAAAGCCTAGAGACGTGCTTGGGAATAGTATGAAGATAGGGACGAATATACTTGAATTATTGAGTGGGAGATTGGTAGGTTGTTAGTTACCTACTCCTTGCGATGAGGCAACGGAACGGAAAGCAGTTTACGGGAGAACCGTATGTGCTGTTTGTAGAGGGGTCCCAGCCGTGAGGCTGGTCCCACTCCATTTTTATAGTTTTTTAGATGGCAAATAAATATGTCTTTATTGATATTTATTTAATTAAAGGCTTACAAGCTATTATTAAAAATTCTTTGGGTTTTTACTGGTTACGAGAAATAAAGTATGAATATAAAAGTTTTCTTTTCGTCTAGACATACTATTATTGACATAAAATAAAGATGAGGTTATAATATGAATAACAAGTCACATGAATAGATAGTCATTTGGGTATTAAGGGAGGTCATCTAGTTGCCTACTGAGACTTTTTTCAATTTAGCAAAAGAAAAAAAGAATAAGGTCATAGAGATATCAATTACTTTGTTTGCTGAGAGAGGATATACTAAAACGCAAATAACTGAAATTGTAAAAAAGGCTGATATAGCAAAAGGAAGTTTTTATCAATATTTTGATGATAAAAGTGATCTCTATAAATATATATTAAATAAAGCAATAAAGGTTAAAGAAGAATATATCAAAAAGGAATTAAAAAAACTTGAGGAGGAAAGGAATTTTTTTAGATATTGGGAGGGTTTAAACAAGGCCAATATTAACTTTGCTTTAGAAAATATAAATTTAGCAAGAGTATTGAGAGATGTATATAAAATGGGAAAAAACGAATTATTTGAAGCCATCGAGAAGGATTATGAAAAACAGGGAATTGATTTGATCAAAAAATGGTTGATAATTGCTATAAAAAATAATGAAATAAAAAGCAATATTAATATTAAATATACAGCACATTTGCTATATACGGCGAACTGTTTTATTATCGACTATTTACTTGAAGATGAAGAAATTGATAGTCAAAATAAGATTTATCCATATGCAAATAAAATTGTTGAAATTATAAGAAATGGGCTGAAGAACAGTAGAAAAAAGGAGGGATAAATAAATGTCACTGCTTAAATTAAAGAATGTAGAAAAAGTATACCATCAAGGCAAAATAGATGTACCAGCAATAAGAGGGATTTCGTTAGAAATAGAAAAAGGAGAATTCACCACAATTTTTGGCCCTTCAGGATCAGGCAAGACCACTTTGTTAAATATAATTGGTTGTTTGGATAAACCAACTGATGGGGAGATATATTATGAAGCAGAAAAAAAACTATCAACTTTGACTAAAAATGAGTTATCTGATTTTCGAAGATATAATCTAGGATTTATTTTTCAAGGACATAACCTTATACCTGTTTTAACAGCCTTTGAAAATGTTGAATTTGCGATAAGAATTATTGATGGTATAAGTAAAAAAGAAAGAAGAGAAAAAGTACTTGATATACTAAATTCAGTGGGATTGGAAGGCCTGGAGGATAGAAGGCCAAATGAATTGTCGGGGGGGCAAAAACAAAGGGTTGCTATTGCAAGAGCTCTTGTTAAGAACCCCAAGTTGGTTTTAGCTGATGAACCTACTGCTAATCTTGATTCAGAAAACAGTCAAGAGATACTTAATATTATGCTTAAGATGAACAAAAAATTAGGGACAACCTTTATCTTCTCAACTCATGACCCTCAAGTTATGGAATATGCCAGAAGATTAATAGAAATCAGAGATGGTAAAGTAACACATGATGAGCAAGGAGAAAATTTAGATGTTCCTCACTAAACTTGCTTTAAGAAATTTAACCAGACATAAAAAAAGAACAGTAATTACATCATTAGTTATCTCTTTTGGGATATTTATATTTCTGGTTTCCGATTCTCTGATGGTGGGGCTAAGCGATATGTCTTTAGACAATAATGTAGACTTACAGACTGCTCATCTTCAGATTATGGAAGAAGAATACTGGGCAAACAAAGATGAAATGCCTTTGGATAATTTATTAAAAGAGGATAACAAGATAATTAAAGAGATAAGCAATAATCCACAGGTTAAAGCCTATACTCCCCGGCTTTACTTTACTGCGACTATCAACAATGGGCGTGAAGACTACCCCGTTAAAGTCATTGGTATTAATACAAAAAAAGATGTTGAAGTAATCAAGTTAGATGAATATATACTTGAGGGTGAAATGTTACAAGAAGGTAAGTTTGCTATTATAGGTAAAGGATTATCTGAATTAATGGATTTTAGAGTGAATGATTATATTACTCTTTTGTTTAAAACCAAAGAAGGCACTTATAATACAATAGATGCGAAATTAATAGGACTGCTTGATACACCGCATCCGAACATAAATAAACAAAATGTTTATATCCCGCTATTACTAGGGCAGAATTCATTAAATACCGGGGATAAGGTCAGTAGGTTTTTATTTAATTTAGAAACTCGTGAACAGTCTATACAACTTGCGGAGCAGTTTAATAGAAGATTTAGTCAAGATGGAATGAGTTTAAAAGCGTATAATTGGGAGAAATTATCTTATGAGATGTTAGCAATGCTTAAACAGGGTAATATTGAAAACTTAGTTATGCTTTTTATTATTATAATATTGGCAACAGCCGGTGTAATTAATACTGTAATCCTATCAGCTTTAGAAAGGCTGGAAGAGATTGGTATGATGAAAGCCTTAGGTTTAAGAGCTTATGAGATAGTCTATATTTTTGTTATTGAGGCGGCAGGAATAGGAATAATTGGTTCTACTATCGGAGTAATATTAGGGGGTATAGGCGTATATTTACTGAAGGAAGTTGGAATCAGTTTATCTATGATGACAGGTGGAGAAACTACTTTTGGTATTCCCATAGCTGAAAATATCTATGGGGGATGGAACCCGGAAACATTCTTTTTTATATTCATTTTTGGTATTTTAGTTTCAGTCTTGGCCAGTATTCTTCCGGCTAGATGGGGAGCAAAAAAAGACCCAGTTAAAGCATTATATCATAAATAGTTGGGGGTGACACTAATTGAAATTTTTAATGAACCTTGCCGGAAGAAATCTCTTTAGAAATAAAACGAGAACTATTGTATCAATTACTGCAATTTCGATAGCAGTAATGGTAGTTGTATTTGCTAGAGGCCTAGTAATAGGAGTACTGGACTCATCCTTTTCACTATATGTACAGTATGATTCGGGACATATCAAAATTATTGATGAGGGTTATGAAAATAAAACTGAGCTATTGTCTTTAAAACATTATGTAGATGGATTTGAAGGTAATGGTGTTTTAAAAATGGTAGATAGACTAGAAGAAGAAGAGCAAGTTCAATTTGCTATACCCAGATTAAAATTTGGTGCTATGGCCAGTCCTGGAGAAGAAATAATTAGGATGATGGGATGGGGTGTAATACCAGAAGGTGAATTTCAGTTTACTAAAATAGAGTCAGCCTTTGAGCAAGGAAGAATGGTAAAGATGGGTAAAAGAGAAATTGTTCTAGGCAGTGGGCTTATCAGCTCTTTGAATAAAAAATTGGGAGACAATATTACGATATTATATAAAAACTCCTTTGATGCTTTTAAAGGCTCTACTTTTAAAATTGTAGGAGTAGTTGATCATTATCTCCCTCTCATAAACAATAGATTGTTTTATATTCCTCTTGATCAGGCCCAAAGAATATTAATAATGGAAGATGGCGCAACAGAGGTATTAATAAAGACAAAATCCATGGGAAAAGCTGAACAAGTCAAACCTATTATTCAACAGGTATTAACGGATAACGAAAGCAGAGATAAATACTTAGTACAGACCTGGAGTGAAGCAAATCCAACTTTAAAGCTCTTTAATGTAGCAAAATATATTTATAATATTATATATATTTTACTTATATTACTAGCGGGAGTAGTTGTAATAAATACGATGATTATGATCGTTAAGGAAAGAACTCAGGAAATAGGCATGATGTCTGCCCTTGGATTAAAGAGTCGGGAAATATTAATAATATTTATAATTGAAGGGACTTTTATGGGGGTGGTCGGTAGTTTTCTAGGTGCTGTAATTGGCAGTATCTTTACGAAATATTTATCTATTCATGGCATTGATTACACAGAGGCAATAGAAGTTGTCAGCGGCGAATTTCTGATGAATCCAACTATTTATCCTGTATTTAATTTCGAGAATATGATCTTTAGCTTTATTTTAGGGTCAGTAATTACAGCCTTAACGTGTATTATACCAGCACGAAGAGCTGCTAAACTAGAACCAGCGGAAGCCTTACGAGATATTTAAGGGAGGTGTATTTTGTGAAAAAGATTATTTTGTTGTTGATTTTAATATTAATTACTTTTAATACAGCAATTTCAGCTATCACAGCAGAAGAAGTAATTATGCAAAGAGATGAAAATGAATATGTAAAATCAGCCAGAGTAGAAGCAACCATGATAATTAATAACAGCGGCAGGAAATTAGAGAAAAAAATGATATCTTTAAGTGAGGGAGACACGGCTTTAATAGAATTTACAAATCCGATGGACAGAGGAACAAAGTACTTAAAGAGAGAAGATAATTTATGGATGTTTTTCCCCGATGCAGAAGATGTTGTCAAATTATCAGGACATATGTTGGAACAGGGAATGATGGGCAGTGATTTTTCTTATCAGGACATGATGGAGTCTGAAAAACTCATTGATCTCTATAATTTTGAAATAATTGCCGAAGAAAAACATCATGATAGGCCCTGTTATATAATTGAAGCAATTAAAGAAGAGGGGGCTGAAGTCTCCTATTATAGAAGGGTTAGCTGGATTGATAAGGAGAGGTTTATAGGACTTAAAGAGGAGATGTATGCCGAAAGCGGCAAATTATTAAAGGAAGTTGTGGTTGAAGAAACAGAAAAAATTGAAGGAAGATGGTATCCTATGAGAACAGTAATGGAAAACATGTTAAGAAAAGATACCTGGACCGCTTTTATTATTGACTCAATTGAATTCAATCCAGATATTCCAGAGGGGACTTTCTCTTTAGAATCATTACAATAAAACGGAGGTGTAACAATATTGTTTGCAAAAAGGATTATTTTTATGATCCTAATCTTTGTATTAATTTTAAGTTCAACTACGGTCCTTGCTTCATCTAATTATCAAATTGGAGGAAATATAAAGGCAGGGATGAACACCTTATTTTTTGATAACGAGAGTAATGTCAATCTTTATGAAAGTCTGGAATTAAAACTTGATCTAGACCAGGCAAGTTTTACCCTGTTAGCCCAAAATAATTCTAATAAAGATAAAATAGATCTATGGTTAAAAAAAGCATATATCAAATACAAATTAAAAGATATTAATTTGACTTTAGGAAAACAACCTGTATCATGGTCTTTTGGCTCTTTAGTAAATGTAGTTGATTATAGTTTAGGAGCAGAAACACTTGATCAAGAAACAAATGCTAAATACGTAAATGCGCTTCAATTACAATATCCCATTAATTGGTACAGCAGTCTTTCTTTTGTAACTGAGATTAATTCAGTGTCTAAAAAATATGGATTTAGAGGCAGAACACTTATTAAGAACTTTGATCTTAGTTTAAACTATATTAATCAAAGTACTGAGGCTGATAGTATATCACGATGGGGTGTTTCTTTAAAAGGAGATATTAACAGGATGGGGGCTTATGGTTCCTATACTATGATAGATTATAAGATGGAAGAAAAAACATCAGTAAATACTCAGGCTCTAATGATAGGGGCTGATTATAGTTATTTGTTCAATCAGGGGATGGGAAACCGCCTTTATTTGCAGGGGGAATATCATCTGCTGGAAAACAATGAAGGTTTAAAGCTATTATTACAATCTCTAACGGGGGCAGGCGTAGGTTTAGAGGCCTCCCAAAACTTATTAGGTGATGGATATCTTGATGTATTTTTGACCAATGTTAATTATAATATCAATGACTTTAGTTCAATAGGAATCTTTACTATAACAGCTCTAAAAGACAAAAGCACAGTTGTTATTCCAAATTATAGAAATCAACTTACCAATAATACAACTTTAAATATAAATTTATCCTATATTAGTGGTTCCCAATCCAGTATATTTGCCGGAGGTGTTGGCATGCCGGAGTTGGTTGGTAATATTGAATTAACTTATGCCTTCTAATTTGCTTTCCAGTTCTTTTTTAGATATTTGATCAAAATTATCGAGGAGGGCAAGAATCTCTTGAAAATTTTCATCAGAGATTTCACCCTCTTTTTTTAATTTTTCATACTTATTTATAAATTCGTAGATGATTTTCAGATCAATATTTTTATTCATCTGGTATCATCTCTTCTAAAGAGACATTTTCAGGGTCAACAAAAGATACATATTCTTCATCAAATAATAATTTAACTGAACCGGTTTGTCCGGTACGTTGCTTAGCGATAACAATTTCAGTATCTTGCTCTGTGCCTTCTGCTTCAGCTTTTTCTCTAGCGGCTGCACTGGTGTGAGCATGCCTGTAAAGAAAGATTACACCATCAGCTACTTCTTCAATATTGCCAGAGTCTCTTAAGTCTGAAAGGACCGGTCTTTTATCCTGCCGAGAAGTAAAACTCCTGCTTATTTGTGAGATCAAAATTATAGGTACTTCTAATTCTGAGGCCAAATTCCTCAACTGTAGGACGATTTCACCGACTGCCCGGGCTGTATTTTGTGAATGTTCCTCAGGTAGCTGGATCATCTGCAAATAATCAACAATTACTAGGCTGAGATCATCCATTTGCGCTTTGAATTTTCTTAATCTAGCTCTGATCTGTGCTACATTCAGCCCTCTTTCATCTGATATTGAAAGAGGAAACTCATGTAGATCATCAAGTATTTTCGAAATTCTCTTATCTTCTTTTTCGTTTGTTTCTCCTTGATTATATTTCCAACCATTTATTTTGGCTTCCTGAATGATCATCCTGTCTACAATTTCCTGAGCTTCCATTTCAAGGCTTATAATAGCGGTTGGTTCATTTCTTTTAAGAACATTTTTAGCAATATTTATAGCAAAGGTGGTCTTACCCATACTGGTTGAAGCAGCTATTACATTAAGATGTCCTTTTTTAAAACCACCAATCAAATTATCAAGCGAGATAAAACCGGTTTGTAAACCGATATCCACCTTTTTTTCTTTTCTGTTAAGATATGCTTCAAAAGATTCTAACAGCGCTTCTTCCATAGTATAAATATGTTTATCCAGGTCAGAAGATTCATTGGTCGCAGTAAATATAATTTCTTGAGCCCTTGACTGGTATTCTGAGATATCCAATTCGGGTTGAGCGGCCAGTTTATCAATTTTTTTAGAGGCTCTTTTTAAAAGATCTTTTTGGTGATTCTTTTTAATAATGTCTATAGTGGGTTTTAATTCTTCAGGTGTATTGAATCCAGAAGTTAAATCCTCAATCATTTCTTCTGGATCTTTTACTATATTTTCATTTTTTAATTTTAAAAACAGCTTTGTCTTAGAAATTTGATTATCTCTTTCAAACTGTTTTAACAATATATCATATATTAACTGAGCTGTTGAGTTAAGAAAGTGTCTGGTTTCTAAAATATCAGCTATTTCATCTATTTTATTTGGGTATTGCAACAATATAGATAACAATTGAAATTCCTGTTTTGCATTATCTTTTTTTTGTTTTGAATAATTTTGTTCTAATGCCATTCTTTTTCCTCCTGTGTTTAGCATTAATTTAGATCTTCCATATCCCACTCAAATTTTTCCCAGCTATTTGTTTCTTTATGAGAGTTATTTTTACTACTGCTTTTTTGATAAGAATTATTGTTTAGTATTTTTTTAGCCTGACTTTTGCTTTTGGTATTATTTTCCTTTAAGGGAATTATAAAATTATCCTCAATATATTTTAAAGATGGCTGCCCGTCACTTTTTTTACGAAAAGCCTCTTTAATAGCATATTTTGCAATTGTTAGACTGAGACCATCTTTGTCATTTAGCCAGCTGTGAAATATTTCCATCTGCACTTTGTTAATATTGTGCCAATTTTTAAATCCGTAACATTTTGCCAGTTCATTGGTTTCTCTGTATAATTTATCAAAATATTTTAATCTTTCATAATCAAATATTTCTTTGCTATACCAATCATCAACAATACCATGCAAATAATAAAAGCCTTCTTTTTTGTTTTTATTATTTTTATTAACCCATTTATATGTTCTTCTGACTAATTCTTTTATTAATTTAGCCTCAAAATCATTTAACCAGCATTCCATTTCTTCTTCGAATAAAGAATGTTCTACTTCATCGGGCAGAAAACTAATCAGGGCTTTTTTATAATCAGAATTTGTAAGGTTGCTTTCATTCAATATTTTTTTTCTGTAACTAATTAAATTTTCATTCTTGTTTTTGTAGTTGTTAAAGTAGCAGGTGTTGACTAATTTATTTAAATTGATTTTTATTATATATCGATAATAGCCATCGCTTTTCTTTTTAATATTTATGTATTTATTATCTTTTAACATGTTTATTCCTTCAATAATTTTTTCGCGGCTGAGGGCTAAAAATCCTGCCATAATTGCAGGATTAGTTTTTATAATATTATTATTATTGAGATTAGCTAAAATATATAGAAAGACAGGTAAAGAGGGGCCGGGTAAGTTTTTTAAGAACCCATGATTTATGCTTTTTTGACCTATCTCAATGCTGCGAATTTCATCCTCACAGCATATCTTTATTTTTTTGTGTTCGATTAATTTTATATCTTTCAATATTGAATCACCCTTGTAAAAAATTATACAACTTTTTAGGGGAAAATACAATGATAAAATAAAAATTTTTATAAAATTCAGTTCAAATAGCTAGCTTGACAGTAAAAATCATATTTGCTAATATTAAATCGGAAAAGATAAATAAAAATTAAGATATTTAAAAAGAAGAATGGAAACAATAACAGTCGGCAAATATATTGTAAGTGTTTAATTAGACTAAATTTCAATAGAAAAATAAGCACAAAAGCACAAATAAGTGAATATTTAACAAAATAAAGATAATTAAATTTTCAAATAAGTGACTTTTGTTTTGAAAAAAGAATTGAAAAGCATGGGGAATTTATGACATACTTAAACAAAGAGGGAAAAAATTAAACCTTAAGATTACGATATCTATATCAAAAAAAGATAATTAAATATTTGAGAGGAGGAAGCTCAAGTAATTATACTTGAGCGTAGAAAATGTCAACTAAAGTGGTAATTGGAGCCCAATGGGGAGATGAAGGGAAAGGGAAAGTAACTGATAAGTTAGCAGAAACTGCAGATTATATAGTAAGATTTAGCGGAGGTAATAATGCGGGTCATACTGTGATAGTACAAAATGAGAAATACGAACTGCATTTAATCCCTTCGGGAGTTATATATGAAGATAAAAAAAGCCTAATTGGTAATGGTACTGTCATCGATCCCACTGCTCTTATTGCAGAGATAGAGAGTTTGAAAGAAAGAGGTCATACTTTCAATAATTTTTATATAAGTGAACTGGCCCATGTAGTAATGCCTTATCATAAATTATTTGATGGGCTAGAAGAAAAACGAAAAGGTGATAATAAAATTGGTACTACAAAAAAAGGAATAGGCCCTGCTTATACCGATAAAGTCGCAAGACGGGGTATCAGGTTTTGTGATCTGATTGAAGAAGATATTTTTAAGAAAAAGCTTAAAGATATTTTAGAATATAAGAATTTAATATTAGAAAAAGTTTATGAGCAGCCAGGCTTTTCTTATCAAGAGATTTTAGATCAATATTTAGAACTAGCAGAAGAGATAGAGCCCTATATAACGGACACTTCACTACTTTTAGATCAGGCCTACCAAAAAGGGGAAAACATATTTTTTGAAGGTGCTCAGGGAACTTTATTGGATATTGACTATGGGACATATCCTTATGTAACTTCTTCAAATCCAACTTCTGGTGGGGTCTGTATAGGTGCCGGTTTTGGTCCAACGAAAATAGATGATATAATAGGGGTAGCAAAAGCGTATTTAACCAGAGTAGGAAAAGGGCCTTTTCCTACAGAGCTGTTCGATGAGACAGGTCAATTTTTACTAAAAAAAGGTCATGAATTTGGTGTTACTACAGGTAGACCCAGGCGTTGTGGCTGGCTTGATTTACCGTTACTAAAATATGCTGTTAGAGTAAATGGGTTAACAGAACTTGTTTTGACCAAAATAGATGTTTTGAGTGGATTAGATGAGATTAAAGTGTGTACTTCGTATGGAAATGATCTACATACTACGTCTCCATCTGGTTTATTAAATAATAGGACTATAGTATATGAAAGTTTTCCAGGCTGGCAGAAAGATATATCAAAAATAAAACAGTTCAATGAACTGCCCAAGGAAGCTAGAGATTATATAAATATGATTGAAGATGAGATTAACTTACCTATAACAGTAATTGGAACAGGTCCAGAAAGAGAAGATGTCATAATTAGAAAATAAGTATTTTTTAATTAATAAGATATATACAGGGGAGAGAATATTCTCCAATTATTTTTACGAGGAGTGTAAACCATGAACGTATTAGTTATTGGAAATGGTGGGCGTGAACATGCCTTAATCTGGAAAATTTACCAAAGTGAAAAAGTAGATAAAATTTATGTTGCTCCCGGCAATGATGGTATGACTGATTTGGCAGAAAGAATTGATATAGCTGCTGCTGATATTTATACACTTGCTGATTGGGCCAAAGAGCATAAAATAGATTTGACTGTAGTAGGGCCTGAAAAACCTCTTGTAAAGGGCATAGTAAATGAATTTGAAAAGAGAGGACTTAAAATTTTTGGTCCAAACAAACTTGCTGCAAGAGTAGAGGGAAGTAAGGTTTTTTCTAAAAACATACTAAAAAAACATAAGATACCAACAGCCGAATTTGAAGTATTTACCAAACCAGAATTGGCAATGGAATTCTTAAAAGAAGCAGAATACCCCCTGGTTATTAAAGCAGAGGGTTTAGCCTTTGGTAAAGGAGTAGTAATTGCAACTGATATTGACCAGGCTGAGGAAGCTATAACGAGGATTATGGAAGATAAGGTATTTGGAGATGCCGGCAGCCGGATTGTTATTGAAAATTTTCTAGAAGGTGAAGAAATATCAGTAATGGTATTTACAGATGGGAAAAACTTTGTGCCTTTAGAATTTGCACAAGATCATAAAGCGGTGTTTGATGGTGATGAAGGTCCAAATACAGGTGGTATGGGCTCATATTCTCCACTTCCGTATATAGATGAAAAATCTGAGAAAGAAATCAAAAATAAGATTTTAAAGCCGGCTATAGAGGCATTTAATGAAGAAGGACTTAATTATAAAGGGATCTTGTATATAAATATAATTATGACAGAGATAGGGCCAGAGGTATTAGATTTTAATGCTCGTTTTGGAGATCCTGAAACCCAGGTTATTTTACCAAGAATGGAGAATGATATTATAGATGTATTTGAAAAAACAATTGATGAAAGGCTTTCGGAAATTACAATTAATTGGGATAGTAGGGCAGCAGTATGTGTAATTTTGACTTCAGCTGGTTATCCACTTACCTTTGATACGGGGAAAGAGATTAAAGGCCTGGATAAGATAAACAGAATTGATAACCTCCTGGTTTTCCACGCAGGCACCGCAAAAATTGGTGACAAATATTATACAGCCGGAGGTAGAGTGTTAGGTCTTACAGTATTGGGTGAATCCTTAGATGATGCGGTTAGCCGGGTCTATAAATATATAGAGGAAATATATTTTGAAGATATGCATTTCAGAACTGATATTGGCTATCCCAATAGAGGGTCTATAAATTATTAAGTAAGTAGGTGAAGAGATTGGTTGATATTCATAATCACCTTCTGCCAAATGTTGACGATGGTTCCAGATCAATGGAGGAAACTATAGAAATTGTTAATAAGGCAGAGGATAATGAAATCCGTCACATAGTAGCTACTCCTCATTATATAGATAAAAGCTATAAAGTAGATGGTAGCTCTATTATTAGAAAAGTGGCTAAGTTAAATAAAGAATTACAAAAAAGAAATATAGATGTTAAGATATTGGCCGGTCATGAAGTCTATATAACAGAGAAATTAATCAGGAGGATCAAAACTGAAGAGATTTTAAGTATTAATAACACCAGATATATTTTACTTGAAATGCCGATGGGCTTTATCCCTAATAATTTAGATAAAATCTTATATGATTTAAAATTACTCGGATATAAGCCGATTATTGCTCACCCAGAAAGGAACGAAAATGTAATTGCAAATCCTAATATCATATATAAATGGGTAACCCGAGGTATAATGTTTCAATTAAATGCGGGCAGTCTTTTTGGAATATATGGACTTAATATACAAAAAACAGCCCGCCAGTTAGCAAAGCATCATTTGATACAGCTTATTGCATCTGATTGTCATGGTAAAACGAGAGTAAGTCAAGAATGGTTTTTTAAAGCAAAAAGCGAGCTACAAGACATTTGTGGTAGTTATGGCAAACAGCTTTATCAAAATGCTGAACATGTTATTAATGATAAAGATATTATTTATAAAAAGCCTACTAAAATTAAGTCCAATTCTTTTTTTAATATATTTAAGAAAAAGGATTAATTAAATCAATAGGCTTCTATATTTATCAGTTCTGCAGTATTGACTGCTTTTTTTATCAAATCATCAACATCTAAAGTTTCTTCTCCTTTTTTTATCTGTTCCATTTTAGGATGTGTTTCTGGACTGTATGGCACAAAAATAGAGCAACAATCTTCATAAGGTTGTATAGAGATGTCATATGTACCAATCTTTTTAGCCATATTTATTATTTGAACTTTATTAAGACCCAAAAGTGGTCTCAATATTGGAAGTTTAGGAATAGGGTTAGTTACCCTTATTGCATCTAGAGTCTGGCTGGCGACCTGGCCAATGCTTTCCCCGGTAATAATTGCCTTACCATTTTTCTTCTCAATTATCAATTCCGTAATTTTAAGCATCAATCTTCTCATAATGATAGTCATTAACTTATTTGGACATTTTTTATTTATTTCTTGTAATATATCAGTGAAGTTTACAACGTATAGATCTATATTATTTTGATAATTGGCCAATACATTTGCTAATTCTATAACCTTCTGTTTTGTTTTATCGCCGGTAAAAGGGAAGCTATGAAAATAGACTGGAATAATTTTTGCTCCCCTCTTTATCCCCATATAGCCTGCAACCGGGCTATCTATTCCGCCAGAAAGCATTAATCCTACATTACCTGTAACGCCAACTGGCAGGCCACCAATTCCTTGATGGACCTTTGAATATATATAGGAGTTGTGTTTTCTTATTTCAACATTAATATTGAGTTCGGGTTGATGAAGGTCAACTTCTATTTTATTTTGATCAACATTTTCTATAACATATTCACCCAATTTATACTGTAATTCCATTGAGTCATACTTATATTTTTTATTGCTTCTGCGGGCAGTAATCCTAAAACTTATGTTTTCTCTTTCCTCGAGGGTATTTTTTACTATTTTTAAGGTTTCTTTTTTCATTTCATTATAATTTAGACTGAGCTTTAGAACAGGGGAAAATGAAACTATGCCAGCTATTTTGAGCAGGCGGTCGATTACTACAGATTGATCAGTTGAGGTTTTCAAAAATATCCTTCCCGGGGTTTTATAGGTGATTAAATTTTTATCCGTGTTTTCTAGACTTTTTTTAATATTAGATAAAAGTTTGTTTTCAAATAAAGATCTATTTTCTCCTTTTAGAGCTATTTCTCCATAACGAATCAGATATAATTTGTTCATTTTTTTCCTCCTATAATCTTTCGCAAGTTTTTAACTTTCTCTTTGAGGTTTTTAAAAGTGTACTTTATTTCTTTTCTTGTATTATGTTGACTAAAACTAAATCGCACTGATCCTTGCTGATAATTAGTTGGTAGATTTAAAGCTTTAATAACATGACTAATTTTATTTTTTTTTGAAGAACAGGCTGAACCAGTTGATATATAAATATTTGCACTCTCCAGGCTGTGGATTAAGATTTCTCCCTTGATATCAGAAAAAGAAACATTTAAAATATGGGGAGCACTCCTTTTGTTCAAAGGGGTGTTAATTATTACATCCGGTATTTCTTTTTTTATCTTCTCTGCTAAATAATTTTTTAATTCATAAATCTTATTTATTTGCTTTAAAGTGGGGAGATGATTAACAGCTTCACTAAAACCAATTATGCCAGGCATATTTTCTGTGCCTGGATAGTAGCCCTGTTCTTGATTACTGCCCTGCAGTATTTTATCAATGATTACACTATTTTTAATATAGAGAGCAGCTATACCCTTGGGTCCGTGGATTTTATGAGCGCTTATAGTATAAAGATCAATTTTATTTACCTGTAAATTTATTGGTATTTTGCCTAGTGCTTGTACTCCATCTACGTGGAAATATATATGATCATATTCATTAATTATCTTAGCAATTTTATTTATGGGATTGATGCTTCCCGTTTCATTATTAACTGCCATAATACTAACTAAAATAGTGTTTTTATTAATGAGTTTCTTGATTTCATCTAAATTAACTATTCCTTTATTATTGACAGGTATGTATATGATTTCAAAGCCTTGTGTTTTAAGGTATTCAAAAATTTTTAACACAGATTTATGCTCTGTGGAAGAGGTTATTATCCTATTACCAAATTTTTTAAGATGATTTACAGCTCCCTGAATAGCTATATTATTGGCAACCGTCCCACTACCAGCAAAGATAAGTTCTTTGGGGTCAATTTTTAATATATCACATATGGTTTTTCTTGCTTTTTTTAAGCGATTTTCAGCCTTTAAGCCTAAACGATGTAGAGAAGAAGGATTTGCGTAATATGTATCCATAATTTTGTTCATCTCTGTAATAACTTCTGGAATAACTTTTGTAGTAGCAGCATTATCTAGATAAACATTATTCATAATTGTCACAACCTTATATTAATTATTAGTATTTTTTAAAAAAATGTCTGTTATCTTTAAACTCAAAGAATCTACATTAGGTTATATATCCACATACATATTATATATAGAAAGATGTGTATTAATCAATATCATAGAGCAAATTAAATTAACATGTTTTCAAAAGGATGTTTTGTTATAACATATTAAGAAGAGAAACATATTAGTTTTATGAATGGCACAGAAACAAAAAATAGGCATAAATACAATAATGATTAATTAATCTTGAGAGGTTAATAGTTGAGATTTGTTGTAAAAAAAGAAGTTTTCTAAAAAAGATTTCTTTAGTGAGAGAACATTTATCGAAAGAATAATTTTTAAAATATAAAACACATCAACATATTTATTTTAATAAATAAAACCTGATAATGTACTAATGAGGAAAGGTTAAAAGTTGAAAATAGAATCAAAATTGGATATAGTAGTATCAAAAGACATATACAACTAAAATAAAATTAGCCGAGGTGTTACTGATGAAGACAGTATTAATTATGGTTGAAGTAGCAAGAACTAGATTTTAAAATCTCAAGTAGAAAGAACAAACTCAAGCAATTTTTAAAACTTGCGGATGCTGAAAATAAAATAATGATGCAGCTTAAAGTTGAGCGAGTTATGGAATTGGTTGATATAAAATAAACATTTAAATCGTAATCCAAGCGAAATCATATTTACTAACTTAGCTAGAAGAGTTAGAGAAGGAAAACTGTTACTATCCTTATCTAAAGAGATTAAATCTAAATATAATGTGAAAAGTCTTAAATTTCAGTTGTCGTCTGCAATTGAAAGCATTATAGAATTAGATAATTTTCAAAAAGTAAGGATAAAAAAAG
>JAGXLU010000009.1 GCA_018334565.1 Halanaerobiales bacterium
AGTTATATATAAAGATAGTTTTTTTATTTTACTCATTTGTAATCACCTCGTGCTATTTATTATATTATTTATTGTTTAGAACATTCATTCTGTCTTCTAGATCATTTTGTATAACATTATCTACACATACAAAATAATTTATTATGCAAGGAGTTCTTAGTGAATAATAAACTTTTAGTCCATCTTTTTCGGCTTTTACTACTCCAGCAGTTTTTAATATATTTAAATGTTTTGAAACAGAAGACTGATTTAAGTCAAGTTTTTTTACTAAATCAGAGACACACATCTTTATATTTTCTCCTAAAGTATCAACCACTTTTAACCTGTGTTTATTTGCAAGTGACTTCATTATTTTTGCCCTTGCTTCAAATAATTTTTCATCCATTTTTCCACCACCTCATTAGAATATTACCATATTAGAATATAGTTGTCAAATTGAATTATTTTTGGCTAAAAGAGAATTCATAACTTCTTTTAGCTCTGTGATGTTTTGGACCTCTGCTTTATCTAAAATCTTACGGATTTTACTTTCATCAGGTGGTATATTATTATCTTTAATTCGTGCAAACCCAGGATCATTTAATAGGTCATTGTAGTGTAAAAAAATGTTTACCAACTAAATTATAATCTATCATATGCTCAAATATATCATAATCGGAATACTGGATGTTGTTACCGTGGTTAAAGTTAACAAAGTCTTTGAATGTTTTTTCTAACTGAATGTAATTTTTGAAGTGATCTAAGAAGACAAAGTTACCAAAGGAAGTTACAGTATCATTATCAAAAGCAAAATCAGGAAGTTGAGATAAAAGTGATTAAAACATTTTATCAGCTTGATTATTTAATATTTTCTTTTCTTTTAAAGCAAGTGAACCTTAGTGTAAAATAACTTTTGGGTAAATTTTCAAATATCATAGGTTAGGTTTGTTTTGTGTTTTTACTTTCCGAATTCAGGAAAAAAGTAATATTTACAGTTAAAATAGCCAGTAAAGAAATCAAAAAAGACAATAATAACTATTTATCTATTGACTTAGTTATTAGTAATTTAATAAGCTGTTACTGTAATAAAACTAAAGAAAGTTTTATCATAGATGGAGTTCAGCATTTGTCCACCAATAGATACTTTGCTAAAAAGATAAAATACTATCAATCAATACTGAATGGTAGGGCAATAGAAATTCTCAAAGAATCCAGCATTTATATTCTAAAAGCATAAAACAGTTAATTCATTTAACCCATCGTGCTAAAAAAAGGATAGTAAACTATGCAGTAGATAATGATACAATAAGGGTTATTATCGGTGATATTAAGTAAATTTTAGACGAAACCAATCTTGGTAAAAAGAATAATTAAAAATTTTACAGATGGCCCTTTAAAAGAATAATTCAACAACTGGAATATAAGCTAAATAAAGCAGTAATATTATTAATCAAGAAATAAGAAAGCTATACAAATAGCTGTAGTCCCTACCCTAAAAAAGGTAATAAAAAATATTCACAGCCTGCTAATAGAATATAACGAGGTTTATATGAAGATAAAGGAAGTAATATAGCATTTAATTGTGATCTAGTAGGTGCTTATAATATTATGAGAAAACACTTGCAGTCAAGACAAAAAGGGGACGATATAGAATTAAAAATATAGGGTCTCAATAAGATAAGTAAAAATAAATGTAATAATCAGCAATTTGTAGCTTAAAAGGTATCTTTTAAGTCCCTAACAGGATAAGGATAGTGGTGTTGGACATACCAAGAGGGTAACATAATCGATATTACGTGCAACACCCATGAGATTATACGACCTTGAAGCTCTCTGCTTTAGCTCTGAGTAGTTCAGTCTCTTTACCTTTTTTGTGTTGTATTTTTTAATTGTTGAATGATATTAATAAAAAAAAGGAAAATCCTGATGAATATATAATTATGAATAACAAGGGATATTTGCAAATATCCCTGAATTTTTTATAAGGGGTTGATTAATATTCTCAACAAAAAGAATTTATTTTTGATTATTTTTATTAGTTTGCTAATAATCATGAGTCCAAGTATTATTGATGCCCAAAATAATGATGAAGCTTTTGAAGATCTTGAATTACCATCTAATGTAGATGAGTTAGTAAAAAATTTCAGTTATATGAGTTATGATGTAGTAGTGATTCGAGGTGATCAGAAAAGTCAGGATTCGACTATAGAATATGGTTATTTAGGTAAAGAAAATGTTGAAAATGTGGAGACAGATAAAGTGTCATTCCAAATTAAAGATAGTTTAAATAAGGATATACCTGCTGATATGTTATTCTGGTTTGATGGTTCAGATATCAAAAAAATGGAAGTAGAAGGAGAAATTATTCCTACTCAAGTGGCTGGTGTTATGGGAGATAGGGTACTTAGTGCTATATTTTCACCATTTTATACTTTATCAGAATATGATATAGATAAACTGAGTAAAATGGGAAAAGTAAGTCACTCAAAGGAAAAGTTCGGAGAAGAAAATATAGATATAACTATAATTGAAGTTCAAAATATTCCTGAATATGAAATTGAATCTATTATAACAAAAATTGGTAAATATAAAAATGTATCATTTGTATTAAGCTATAATTATGTATCTTCTGAAGAAGATTTAAAAATAAAGTTCGAGGTCAATGATATTAAATTCCATTAATATTTATTTAAATATTAATGTTAAATATAAAATTATATAAGTTTGAATACTCAGCTATATAATCAGATTATGAGGACAGAATATCATTCAAATATATTATTGAACAGATACATATTACAAATACATATTATTAAAAAACTTGATAAGGATAATTATTTAAGGGGGAACGAGGCTGTTAAAGGATCATAAAAACTTTTTTATTGGGGTTTTGGTTATCTCATTAATTTTTACTTTTTCACTCACAATTTATGCTTTGCCTGAAGATGCACAATTAAAAGATGTACCAAATAGTAGTGACCACCCCCACATCCCAAGGTTTAAAGGTTCCTATATTAGATATTATGATCACATAAATTACGATGAATTTACTTTTCCTTTTAGTAGGTTAAAAGATACTGAAGAGGATAAAAAAATAGAAGGTGAGATTACTAAAAACTTTTATGTAATACCTGACGGTCATTCAGTATTAGAGGTATTTAGAAATTATGAGATTGCCTTAGAGGAAGCAGGATTTGAGACTATACGTATGCAAAAAAAGGATTTTGGACACGGTATCTCCAGTCAAATTTATTCTAAAGTTAATTGGAATTCCTGTCCTGGCAACAACTTTAACGGAGTAGGAGTTTATTATGATAGTGGCGATCAATCTTATCTAGCAGCCAAGCTAGAGCGTTCTGAGGGAGATGTATATATTTCCCTTTATGTAGCAGACCACGGAATACATGGAGGTAATTGGGGAGAAGAACGGCCTGCAGTATATCAGGTGGTTGTAGAAGAAAAAGAAATGAGAACTGGTCTTGTAACTGCGGGGAGTATAATACAGGATATTAAAAGCAAAGGGAAAGTCAGTATTTATGGAGTATATTTCGATACAGACAGTGCTAAAATAAAATCAGAATCAGAACCCTCAGTAAAAGAAATTGCTAAAGTACTTAATGATAATCATGATTTAAACCTCTATATTGTAGGACATACTGATGATACTGGAGAATTTGAATACAATATGGATCTCTCTCAAAGAAGAGCAGAATCGCTTGTAAATGTACTTGTTGAGGAGTATGATATTAGTAGAAATCTCCTTAAGCCGGCTGGAGTAGGTCCTTTAGCTCCTAAAGCAAGTAATGAAACTGAAGATGGTCGAGCCAAAAATCGGCGGGTAGAATTAGTAAGAATGTAAATGATTATATTTATTTATCAGAAAATTTTTGATTGACAAATTACGTTAATTATATTATTATAATAACAGGTAATACCATATTACAACTTATTTAAAATAATAGATATTTTGAAATTAAAGGTTTTTAGGAGTGAAAACATAATGCCATTTGTAAATATAAATAAACACTCTACTTCGGAAATGGTTATTAGTCAAATTAAAAATGAGATTAAGTCAGGTGAATTAAGACAGGGCGATAAGTTACCTTCTGAGAGAAAATTAGTTGAAATAATGGGCGTGAGTCGTACCTCAATCAGAGAGGCGATACGTGCATTGTCATATTCTGGATATTTAAAATCAATTCAAGGAAAAGGGACTTTTGTATCTGAGAATGCTAAAAAGTATGATGAGATAAGTAATTTTTTAACCAATTCTTCTGATTATTCTTTTACATCATTGTTAGAAGTAAGAAAGATGTTGGAGGGCGAGCTTGTTAGGTTGACTACCTTAAGATCTACTGAAGAAGAATTGAAAAAAATATATAAAGCTTTTGAAAAGATGAAAAAAGCTGATGATATCAGAGAATTTGTGAGAGAAGATTTAAATTTTCATTTATGTATAGCTAATAGTTCACATAATCCTTTAATGAATACTTTAATGAGGGTTTTTGGAGAAATATTACATAAAGAAACAAACAACATTATAAAAGAATCGACTAAAACCAGGGCAAAAACTCTTGAGATAACAGAAAAGATGATTGAGGCAATACGAAATAGAAATTCTTTGGAGGCAAAAAATCTAATGATTGAACATATTAGAGTTTTAAAGGATAGGTACAAATAATTTTTTTGATTTAAATGGTAATACCATACTACATATTATCAATTTGAATTTAAATTATAATTTTAATAATTCAAAAATATATTTTAAGAGCTTTTTTCAATAGAAAAAAACAAATATTAATATATTAACAAATATTAACATTAAAATTATAAGATGACAATCTATTCATATAAATATAATAGATTGATTTAAAATAAACTGTATTTAAAAATGAAGCCAAAATATAGCAAATAATATATACAAAGAAATTTGTATTATAGCCTTTTTAAAAGTATTATTAGATAATAATAATTTCAATTATATCTGTTAATCTAGAAATTTGTTTATATTTTTTCCTCTTTCCCTTTTCACATCATTTTTTGATATTTTTATTTGGTAGATATGATAATACAGAGTAATGAAAACTTCCATTAAATTTTTAATTTATACCACAACAAATTAATATTTATTTTATAAATTTTATTTCATATTGTGATTCTTTTAAAAAAAGATTGTAGTTGCTAAATTTAAGTTTTTTAAATATAATAGTCAGAAAAATATATAAAATTTTTAAAAAATGAGATGGTATAGATTTTAAAAGGCAAGTGTTAATCAGGTAATCTTAAATTTATACGAGGAGGTATAATATGGAAAAATTAAAATTTGGACTTATTGGAGGGGGAATGGCAGGTCCGCTTACTGCTAAAGCATTAACCGATATACCCCATGCAGAATTAGTAGCGTTTTGTGATCTAAATTCAGATCTTTTTGAAAAATACAAGGAATATGGAGCAGAAAATTTTTATACAGACTATCAAAAAATGTTAAAACAAAAAGATATTGATGTAATCTGTATAGCAACTCCTCCTTTCCACCATAAAGAAGCGGTGATTGCAGCAAGTAAAGCAGGCAAACATGTTATTGTTGAAAAACCAATAGCTATTAATCTTATGGAAGCTGATGAAATGATTGAATCATGTAAACAAGCTCAAGTGAAACTTGGTGTCATATCAATGTATAGGTTTATGAAGCCTGCAAAAATAATTAAAAAAGCCCTAGAAAAAGGTAAATTGGGGGAAATTATATCAGCAAGTTGTATTGGTAAATCTTATCGGGATAACGATTATTATGATATGGCAAAATGGAGGGGAACTTGGTGGGGTGAAGGTGGAGGCTCTCTTATTAGTCAAACTATTCATTTTATTGATTTATTGATTTATTTTCTCGGAGATGTAGATTCAATAAACGGTCAATATCGAACAGCAATTCATCCTAATATTGAAGTTGACGATGTAGCAATAGCGAATCTAACTATGAAAAATGGTGCTATTGCTAATATTTACAGCAGTACTGCTGTACAACCGGGATATCCACGTCGCCTCGAAATCCACGGCACAAAGGGAACGATAATTTTAGAAGAAGAAAAGATAATAGAGTGGAAAGTCCAGGGGATGGATGAAACAAAATATTTAACCAAAGAAGAAAAAGACTCAGGAGATACCAGTAGTAAAGCAGGTTTTATTAATAGTGAATATCATCAAGAACAAATAGAAGATTTTTTATTATCTCTTCAAGAAAATGGGAAGGCCCTTATAGATGGTCTAGAAGGACGTCGTACACTGGAGGTGATTAGGGGGATTTATCAATCTGGTGATTTAGGAAAAACCGTCAAATTACCAGTACAAGATAGTAAAAAGTTTGGCAGAAAACATCTTATTAAATAAGGGGGAAATATATTGATAAATTTTGATGAAATAATCGAAGAAGTTATTAATGAACAGTCTAAACGCACAATTGATAAAATAGATAAAGCCATTGAAGAAAAAGATATAAAAAAAATAAAAGAACTACATAAAGAAAATGTTGAAGGGAAAAAGGGTTTTCATGATTTTGCTGTAAGATGGGTTAATTTGACATTAAAATATTTACATAAATATGGTGGTGACCAAGGAGTTTTAGAATGCATGCAAGAATATGCACAGACCTTTTATCCCCCTGTAGTCCGCGAGTGGATTGAAGGTTATGAAAAAGGTAATCTAGAGCCAAAAGATTTTCCTTTTGAAGATTTTATGCGAAACAGGGCAACTTTATGGCAGATGGTCCATGATAATTTACAGGAATGGTATCAAGATGAAGAAAAGATAACATTTGTCTTAGACCCCTGCAATAGCGGAGGATTTTTGGTATCAGAGTGTGCTAATGAAGTGGTAAAAACAGATAAAGCGCACAACTGGACTTATGATCGTAAAATTCAATGTTATTGTTTGAATTGCACAACGATGTGGGAGTTTGGTTGGTATGAATGGTATGGGTGGCCTTTATTTATCATGGATGTTCCAGAAGTGGGTAGTGATGGAAAGTGTACAATGGTTATGTATAAAAATCCAGCAAACATACCTGATGAATATTATGAGAAAAGAGGATTAACTAGAAAAATCTAAGGAGGAAATATTTGTGAATACGTTTGTGCCAGAAAATACACTTCCTATAGAAATTTTCAATCAATTAAGCAAGATTAAAATTGAACATCCTCAACTAGTATTTGAAATTGCAAAACTAAGAAAAAAGCCTGAACCTTTAGGTAGTAATGGTAATGTTTTAATAGTTGCAGCAGATCATAATGGCAGGATGATTACTGCTTATAGAGATGATAAAATTGGACTGGGTAATCGTTATCTTTATCTTGCTCGCTTATGTCGTATTTTAACTAAAGAAGCAGTAGATGGAATAGAAGGAACTCCTGATATTATAGAAGACTTACTTTTATTAAACCATTTATTTAAGAAAAATGGAAACGAAGAATTTTTAAATAATGTTAACCTTATAGGAACAGTTAATAGAGGAGGACTGTTGAAAACAGCCTGGGAATTAGATGATCGACCTTTATCTTTTACAATTAAAGGTATTAATAGGTTAATGTTAGATGGTATCAAAGTAATGTTCCGTATAAAAGATGATGATCTACAGAGCGGAAAAACCTTAAAGTATTGTGCTGAAGTAATAAATGAGGCATCTTATAACAACATTCCTATTTTTATTGAGGGCCTTTATTTAAAGAATAAGAAAAAAAGTTATGAAATAGATTATGATACAGAAGCATTAGTGAAAACAGTTGGTGTTTCTCTAGCTTTAGGTACAAGTGCGGTCCGAAAATGGTTAGAGGTGCCTTTTACCTCTGATCTTTCGAGAGTTGGTCTTGCATCTTCAGGACCTATGATAATGATACAAGATGAAAAGGAAAGCGATCCAAAAAAAATTGTTAAAGAATACTGTCAGGGTTTTTCTGAAATGCCCAATGTGTATGGTACACTTCTTGGCCGTAATATACTTTTTGCAGAGCAAGACCCTCTATTATTAGCTGAGGTAATTGCTTCTATATGGAAAGATGGATTAGATATAGATTTAGCTATAAAAAAACATTTTAATAATTAGAATCAGAAAAATAATTTTAATTATTAATAGGAGGTTATAAAAATTAAAGACGATCATGCAATTGTTTATGACTGGGAAAAAAGATTATTGGATGCTAGAAAGCAAAGTAAGGTACGAAAAAATTGGCTTAAGAAAAAAATGAAACGTGTACTTCCCGAAATTATGAAACGAGAAGGATTGGATATGTGGATAGTGGTTAATAGAGAAAATAATGATGATCCAGTCTATAAATCCTTGACCCTTAAAGTTGCCAGAAGACAATCGATTTTAGTATTTTATTTAGACGAAAATGAAGAGTTAGAGACCTTATCTGCTTCCAGATATGGATTAGAGATTGAAGGATTTTATAAACCACAATGGTTACCAGACAAAGAAGGCCAATGGGAGTGTTTAGCAAGAATAGTTAAAGAAAGAGATCCTGAAACAATAGGATTGGACTATGGTGAAACATTTGCTTATGGGGATGGAATTAGTTATACCCAGTATAATAAGATTGTGGAAGCTTTAGGTTCAAAATATGAAGAAAGAATTAAAAGTGCAGAGAAAGTTGTTGTAGGATGGTTAGAAACTAGAATCGAAGAAGAATTAGAAGCTTATCCTGGAATGATGGAGCTGACTCATGGTGTTATAGCAGAAGCTCTTTCTCCGCGAGTTATTCATCCGGGTGTTACTACTACAAAGGATGTTCTGTGGTGGTTTAATAATCGTTTACCCGGTTTTGGATGTGGTTATGTTAAAGTTCAAAGATGCGGGAAAAAGGGGTCAGAACAAAATTTGGATGAATTGAAAAAAACTGGTTCAGAACAAGATTTGGGAGAGATTAGTGATACAGTAATAAGGCCAGGAGATATTGTCAGATGTGATGTAGGAATTTCTTATCTGGGTTTACATACTGATGTTCAACAAAATGCTTATGTTCTGAAACCTAACGAAGAAGAAGTTCCAGAAGGATTAAAGGTAGCTATGAAAAACTGTAATAGACTGCAGGATATATTAGCTGAAGAATTTATTTTAGGCCGAACTGGCAATGAAATCCTTCAAGCAGCCCTAGACCGAGCAGGAAAGGAAGGCTTAAAAGCCACTATTTATAGTCATCCAATAGGAACCCATGGTCATGGAGCAGGACCCACCATCGGGCTTTGGGATCAACAGGATAGGGTTGAAGGTGTTGGTGATTATCCATTGTATGATGATACTTGTTATGCTTTTGAATTAAATGTGGTAACACCTGTCCCGGAATGGAATAATCAAGAAGTGAAAATTGCTTTAGAACAAGAAGTTGTTTTTACAAAAGGGAAAGCTACTTTTATTGGAGGTCGTCAGACCAAGTTTCATTTAATTCGTTAAGGATATAAATAGCGAGGAGGTGAGTAGGTAAATAAAAAAACTGCTGGTGTAGTAAGGAATATTAAATAATAGGAGGAATATTAAGTGAAAAAAATTATTATAATAACTATGTTATTGTCTCTTTGTTTGATGATAATGACTACAGGTGCTCTTGCACAAGAGCCTCAATATGGTGGAACTTTAAAATTTTCTATGTACAGTTCTCCTGAGGGACTTTGGATACCTGCAAGAGGAGCTAGTACCTATGATGTTAATGTAAACAACATGGTCTATGAACCATTAATACAGCTCGATAAAAATATGGAGCCAACAATACCACGTATTGCAGAAAGTTGGGAATTTAATGATGATAAGACTAAAGTAACTTTTAAATTAAGAAAAGACATTAAATTTCATGATGGTGAACCTCTCACAGCAAGAGATGTCTGGTATACTTATACTCAAATAGGACATATTGACTATGAGGGAACTCATATGGCTTATAATAGTTATCTAAAAGGTTTTGATGCATTTCGCGAAGATGAAAGTCAAAGAGGAAAAGCACTTGACTATGAAGCTTATATGAGTGGAGAAGAAGATTATATAACTGGTATTCAGGTTATAAATGACTATGAAATAGCATTTGAAAGTACAGATTATAGCAGTAGAATGCTTGCTGACCGTGTATTAGGTATAATGCCTTATCATATCTGGAAAGATGTTCCGATAAAGAATCAACATTTAGCAGAAGAGTTAGAAAAACCAATAGGTTCAGGTCCATTTAAATTCGAAGAGTATGCACGTGATGAATATGTACTTTTAACCGCTTATGAAGATTATTATTTAGGCAGACCCTATGTAGATGAATTAATCTGGGCAATTAGAGATCAAGAAGTTGCCTTAATGGAGTTAGAAGTGGGTGAATTACACCTAGCAGAATTCGATCCTAATTCTTATAATCTGATCGAGGGATTTGAAGAGTTAGATGTATATAATGATTTAAGTCCGGTATATCAGTATATGGGCTTTAATCTTCAGGATCCTAAATTAACATTAAAAACAAGACAGGCAATGGCACATGCTATAGACCGTCAAGGTATTGTTGATAGCGCATTATTAGGTTTTGGAGAAGTAGTCGAAACTCCAATTGTTCCCTTTCACTGGGCTCATAATCCCAATCTAGAAGGTTATGACTATAATCCAGAAAAAGCAAAAAAAATGCTTGCTGAAGATGGCTGGGAAATGGGAGATGATGGTGTACTCACCAGAGATGGAATGAAGTTTAGAGTAGAGCTTCTTTATCCAACAGGTAATCAGGTTCGTATTCAGTCTGCACCAATTATACAGCAAAATCTTGCAGAGGTTGGTATTGATGCCAGGCTTAACATGACTGACTGGGGTACATTACTTGATAAAACCGAACGCAGAGGAGTTCCATTTAATGCAGATCAATTTGATTTAGTTCTAGTTGGTTTAGCAGGTGGAGTTGTACCTGACCAGAGTGCAAAATACCATTCAAGAAATATTCCAGATGGTAACTATGTAGGTTATTCGAATGAAGAATTTGATAAAATGTTAGATGATGCTTTAACAGAACCAGATAGAGAAAAAGCAGTTAAACTATATTGGGAAATCCAAGAGGTAATGAGCCATGATTTACCAGTTTTAACCCTCTACAGTCCTAATCGCCTGACAGCTGTTAGTTCCTCTATCCATAATGTTCGTCCAGAAGCAGTTGAAGATAATGATTGGAGAGCATTTGGTTTAGTTAATATACATGAATGGTGGATTGAAGACTAAAAACTAAAGTAAAATGAAAATATATTCAGAAGCTGTATTGATTTAAATACAGCTTCTGAATTAATAATGAGGTGATGAACTTGAGAAGCTATATTTTACAAAGATTTCTATTAATGATTCCAATATTGATTGGAGTAAGCCTTTTTACTTTTTTTCTCAGTCGTATGGCCCCAGGTGATCCGTTAATGCATTATACAGATCCCGATTTTACTCAAGAGATGCGTGAAGAAATGATGGAAAAAATGGGATTAAATAAACCTATATATGTTCAATATATTAGTTGGTTAAGAGAGGCTTTAAAGGGGAATTTGGGTGTATCGCTTAGATATCGTTCTGAAACAGTGGTTCATCTAATTCGGGAAAAGATTTCTCCTACGATTGCTCTTACCTTAACTTCATTAATTTTAGCGGTATTCATTGCAATACCAATAGGAATATATTCCGCCGTTAAGCAATATTCTATAGGGGATTATATATTTACTTTAGGTTCGTTTTTAGGTATTTCTGTACCTTCATTTTTCCTTGCTTTAGGACTTATATATATTTTTTCATTAAAATTGAGGTGGTTCCCCATGGCTGGAATGCAAACTATTGGCAGCAGAGGTGGCGGATTTATAGATATTCTTAGACATTTGGTTTTGCCTGTTACTGCTTTAACACTGATGCGTTTAGCTGCCTTTGTACGCTACTCCAGAGGAGCGATGTTGGAGGTTATTTCTCAAGATTATATTAGAACAGCTCGCTCTAAAGGGGTCACAGAAAAAATAGTTATTTTTAAACATGCTCTTCGTAATGCAGCTATTCCGATTGTAACTATGGTGGGTATGTCGATTGCAAGACTATTCAGTGGAGCCTTAATTGTTGAAACTGTTTTTAGCTGGCCCGGTCTGGGTAAGCTATCTTATGAAGCTGTTTTGCAGAGAGATTACCCAGTATTGATGGGCACAACTTTACTTGTGGCTTTAATGGTTGTAGTAGGAAATATGGTTGCAGATATTACATATTCTTTAATAGATCCCCAAATTCGTTATGATTAGGAGGTAAATAGGATGTATGATGAAAATGTAGAAACTACTAAAGAAATAAAAAGTTCCCCTGGAACATTGGTATGGCGGAGGTTTCGTCATAACAGAATGGCTTTAATAGGTTTGGGGATGTTATCTATAATTGTTCTAATATCTATTTTAGCTCCTTTGTTAGCTACTCATGATCCTAATAAAATTTATATGGACAAATTTAGACAACCACCAAATGATGAACATATTCTTGGTACAGATTCTCTTGGTAGAGATGTATGGTCAAGATTAGTATATGGTAGCAGGGTTTCTATGACTGTAGGAATAACAGCTGTTGCAATGTATTTATTAATTGGAGTTACTATTGGGACTTTAGCGGCCTATTTTGGTGGAGTGGTGGATATGGTATTGATGAGGCTTACTGACATAGTAATGTCTTTCCCTTTTTTACTATTTGCTTTAGTTATAGTGGCTACTCTAGAAGGTGAGGGTAATATTTGGGTTGTTATGGGCGTAATAGGTCTTTTAGGTTGGACCACTAATGCTCGTTTGATTAGAGGGCAAATATTATCTCTAAGAGATAAAGATTATGTTCAATCTGCAAGGGCTTTAGGGGCAAGTCATTTTCGCATAATTTTTAAACATCTACTACCTAATGCCATGGCACCTGTACTAGTGGCTTCTACTCTTTCTATGGCTTTTGCAATAATGACAGAAGCAGCCTTAAGCTTTTTAGGAATGGGGGTTCCACCAACCATGGCGAGCTGGGGAAGCATGCTGTCAGAAGCAAACTCAAGACTGGTAATGGATCGGATGCCTTGGTTATGGGTTCCACCCGGGATTGCAGTCCTAGTTTCTGTTTTAAGTATAAACTTTGTAGGTGATGGACTGCGAGATGCATTGGATCCAAAACAAAAAAATAATAAAGAAGTATAAGGAGTGGAAAGATGTTAAAACTTGAGAAAGAAATTAATAATATACTCCCCAAGGTGATTGAATGGAGGCGTCAAATACATCAATTTCCCGAACTGGGTTTTAAAGAATTTAAAACTGCTGCTTTAGTTACTAATGTACTTGATAATTTAGGGCTAAAAATAGTGAGATACCCTGATTCAACGGGTGTTATTGTTGTTTTAGAAGGGGAAAAACCGGGTCCAACGATCGGATTTCGGGCAGACATGGATGCTCTAGAAGTCACCGAACAAGTGGACGTTCCTTTCAAATCAAAACATAAGGGAATAATGCATGCATGTGGACATGATTTTCATGTTGCTATTTTAATGGGAGCCGCTAAGATTTTAAGTTCTCATAAAGAAAATTTAGAAGGAAAAATAATTTTTGTATTTCAACCAGCTGAAGAGGCTCCTCCAGGTGGTGCACAGGAACTAGTCAAAAAGGGATTGTTTAAGGATTTTGAAATAGATAGAATGATGGCCTTACATGTTGCAAGAGACTTAGAAGTTGGTCATATTCAAATTACTCCGGGTTACAGTTCGGCAAATACAGACGGTGCAGTTATTGAGATTCATGGAGAAAGCTGTCACGGAGCAACACCTAATAAAGGTGTAGATGCTGTAATGATAGGAGCTCAACTTGTTGTAGCTTTACAGAGCATTGTTAGTCGTAATGTAGATCCCCTTGATGCAGCAGTGATTTCTGTTGGTATTTTAGAGGGGGGAGAATTGGATAACAGTATTGCTGATAAGGCAACTTTAAAGATAACTATACGTTCCCTTACTCAAAAAACTAGAGAATTATTAAAAAAGAAAGTTTATCAGGTAACTCAAGGGATATGTCAAACTTTTGGAGCGGAAGCAACCATAGATTACCAAGAGGGTTATCCTGCCGTATATAATGATGATAAGGTTATAAAACAGATAAAAGATACTGCAGCTGAAGTACTGGGTAAAGACAGGATTCATGAAGTTCCTCAATCTAATATGGGTGGAGATGATTATGCGTATTTTCTGCAGGAAGTACCTGGCGCAATATTTCTTTTAGGTGGAGCATTTCCGGATAAGAAAAATTATCCACACCATAGTCCTTTTTTCCAAATAAACGAGAATTGTATAATTCATGGACTGCGCATGGTAACCAGTTTGTTACAGAATAATGGAAATGAAGAAAGTGGGATCTAGATATGGATTATAATAAATTAAAAAAGCAAACTAGCCTTTATATTAATAAAAACAAGGATGATATTTTAAAATATTTAAAGGCGTTAATACGCCTGCCCAGTCCTAAAGGTGAAGCCACTTATGCCCAAGAATTAGTTTATCAGTTTTTGGCAGATTTAGATTTTTCAATCGATATGTTCCCGGGAGATTTAGAAAGTACTAAAAAATATAAAGATTACTGCCCCTTACCTCAGGGAGAATTAAATAATAGAGCCCTAAATTTAGTAGGGACAAAAAAAGGCGGTAATGCACCTAAATTGATGTTGTTTAGCCATGTAGATACAGAGCTCCCTTTAGAAAATATTTGGGAAGGGGAGGCTTATTTACCCGCAGAAAAGGATGGTAAAATATGGGGATTAGGTGCTGCAGATGCAAAGAGTGGTCTTGTCATGATTTTGATGGCTGTTAAAGCTGTTTTAGCTGTAATGTCGGAAGATATTCCAGGTGATTTATTATTAATGAGTGTTCTGGGAAAAAGAGGCGGAGCAGCTGGAGCTCTTACTGCTATTGATAAAGGTTATACTGCAGATGGTGCAATTTATTGTCATAGTGCAGAGACTCAACACGGTTTTAGAGAAATAAAAAATTACTCTATGGGGACTTTAGATTTTAAGGTGTTAGCTACCGGGAAACCCGGAGTTCCTTTTGAGGATTTGGATATTAGTGATGTAAATGCTATTAAAAAAGGAAAAAAAATTATACAAGCTTTAGAAAAATGGGATGAAAAAAGAAGACAAAAAATGGTATTTCAAGATGGTAGTTTTACTGGAGAAGCGATGACAAAACTACATTTTGGTCGTTTGATTTCTGGCGATTATGTAGGTAATGATCCTATTTCCTTTGAATTACAGTGTCGTTTATATTTCCCTCTAGGGGAGACGGTTGATGAACTCTTAGACTCTATACAGAAATATCTTAACACAACTTTACGGCATGATCATTGGTTTGCTGCAACCCCCCCGCAGGTAGAACCGATGTTCATCAGGGCAAACCCGGCTGAAACAAGTAAAGAAGAATCTTTGATAAAAATAGTAGAAAATAATATTAACTTAGTTAAAGGCCCCCAAAATTTTATCTATCAGCACCATGGAGCTAGTGACATTAGATTCCCTATTTTATATCTGGATATTCCTGCTGTTGGTATAGGTTCTTTGGCAGGAGGATTTTCAGGTAAGGAATGGATAGATAAAAAAGACTTAATTAATGGTGTAGAGATTTTAGCAAACACAATTTTAGATTGGTGGTCACACAATAGTTAATCAGTAATAAAGATTCTTAAAACTTTAATGAAATTTTGTGCCGGGTTTGCCAAAAATATTTTAGTAATTGAAATAATTATTTTAAGATAATCAGAACTTAGAACTCCTTGTTTTGTTAGGGAGTAATAAATAATATTTTGATGATTGACACCCAAAAAATATTAGGAGGATAAAGAAATGAAGAAAACAGGAATTATTGGTTTGGGCAAAATGGGATATTCTCTTCTTACGGGTTTTATGAATTCAGGTGCTCTCAAAGAAGAACAGGTGTGGATATTTGATTTAAAGAAGGAAAATATGGATAAAGCGAACAGCCATTGGCCCAAGATAAATACAGGAGAATCTGTTGAAGAAATTGTGGAAGATGCAGATCTTTTATTCATTGTTGTTGAACCAAAAGATGTATTTAATGTTTTAATGCAAATCAAAGATTTACTTAAACCAGAAACTCATGTTATTTCTTTAGCTGCCTGTATCACTATAGATAATATTTCTAATGTAATACCTTCAATGATAACTAAAGTTATACCGGCTGTTTTGTTTAAACATCAAGCGGGAGTCACATTAATGTCTCATAGCAGCAGAGTGACATCTCAAGCAGAACGATTTATTGAAAAATTATTTAAACGAGTATGTACGTTAAGGGTTATAAAAGAACAAGATTTTGAAGCAGTAGCTAATTATACTAGTGTCGGGCCTGCTCTCATAGCTAGTTTAAGTGAAGAGATTGTGGCTACAGGTTTAAAATATTCGGATATTTCTAGAGAAGAAACAGAGGAATTATTACTTTTGACAATTAAAGGAACAATTAAGATGCTCCAACAAGAAGGTTTATCATTTGCCAATATGGTTGATATGGTAGCTACTAAAGGTGGTATAACTGAAGCAGGAGTTAAGGTTTTAGATAAAAAGTTTCCTCCGATAATGGAAGAATTTTTTAATATTACTTTAAAAAAACATGAAGATATTAAAGCAGAACTCGGTAAAAAGTTTGAATAATATAATTAAGTAGTATTAAATAACAGGTTAATAAATATTTCTGAGAATATTTTATCGGAGGCTTCAAGTTCAAAAAGGTAAATTTAAAAAATTAAACAACTTGATAAATCAAAAATTTAATTTACTTCATATCAACAATTATGACTATGACGCATCTACTATTCTAAATAGATTAAGCTTCCCATAATTATCATATATTTATGGGAATTTATTAATAATTTCTAATCTTATTTCAAAGAGGGAGAGAGATAAATGTATAAATTACAAGGAGTAATTCCAGCAATGGTAACACCGTTTAAAGAGGATAGAAGTATTGATGAAAAAGGTCTTCAAATCTTGGTTAAAAAGCTTTCGGATCAAGGATGCCATGGAATACTTATTGGTGGAAGTACAGGAGAATATACTTTAATGAGTATTGAAGAAAGAAAAAAAATATTTCAACTTGCAGTAGAAGCAGCTAAAGATGAACCGGTAGCAATTATTGCTAATACAGGTTGCCACGCTACTGAGCATACTATAAAACTATCTCAGTCTGCTCAAAAAGCAGGTGTTGATGCAGTTATGGTTTTACCTACTTATTATCTAAAAACTACTAAAGAAGGTATAAAGAATCACTATAAGAATATATCAAAAAAATTGGATATACCTATGACAATATATCATTATCCAGAGGCTACTAATGTTTTATTATCACCTGAAGAAATAATTGAACTAAGTAAAATTGAAAATATAATAGGCATAAAAAACACAGCTCCTATGCAGCATACAAGCAAACTTTTACATTTAACAAAAGATATGGATAAATTTGATGTATTAACTGGCTATGAGCATTTGTTTTTGTCAACCCTTGCTTGTGGGGGAAGTGGCGTTATTGGTATTGTTAATAATATTGTTGCTGAAGAGCTTGTTGAAATGTATAATTTAATACAAATGGGTGACATAAAAAAAGCTAGAACAGTAAATGACAGTCTTATAAATTTATATAGTCTTATGGAAGAAGAGCCCTGCCCCGGCCCTGTAAAAGCAGCATTAAATAAAATGGGATGGCCGGCTGGCCCAAGTAGACTTCCAATAGTACCTGCCTCAGAAGAAATGAAGAAAAAAATAGAAGTGGAATTAAAAAAACTGGGGAAAATATAATATTATAAAATATTTTAATAAATTCAGAAGAAATGAGTTTATTTATTAAAACACTACTTGTATTTCAAATTTTTATTCTTTTTTCACATAGTTTAAGTAAAAAATAGTTTTTTAAATATTAATAAGATTTTTCTTCATCATTATTTTATTAGTTATTTAACTATATAATAGAGAGTGTTTTAAGGTTTTTGTATAAAGATTTCCCTTTATTTATCTAGTTATAGCGGGAGATAAACCTCTTATTTTTTAGTGTTTTTTTGATTTTTTCTCTACATATAGTCCATAAATTGGAGAACAGAAAACATTTAAAATTAGATGAACATAAGATAAATATAGGTTAATTAATGGGGAAGGTGAGAATTATGAGGTTTGAAAGAGTTTTTAATACGATAAGCACCCACACTGCTGGGCAACCAACCAGGACCATAGTGGGGGGAATTCCCTATGTATTAGGAACAACTATGCAAGAAAAGATGCAGCATATGCAAAAAAACCAAGATTGGATTAGAAAGGCTTTGATGTATGAACCCAGAGGTAATAATGTTATGTCAGGAGTAATATTAACCGAACCTTGCAATCCCGAAGCTGATATAGGTGTTATATTCATTGAAGTGGGCGGTTATTTGCCAATGTGTGGTCATGATACGATAGGAGTATCAACAGCGTTAATTGAAAGTGGTATAATAAAAGCAAAAGAGCCGGTTACAAAAATAACTCTTGACACACCAGCCGGGTTAGTAAAAGTAAAAGTTAATGTAAAAGATAATGTAGCTCGCGAAGTTAGTTTTACCAATATACCATCTTTTTTATTTCTTAAAGAAAAACAAATAAAAGTAGAAAAATTAAATCAAATAAAAGTAGATATCGCTTATGGCGGTAATTTTTATATTATAGTAGATGAATCAGATTTGGGAGAAAAGTTAATTCCGGAATATGCAAATAAAATTATTGAAAAAGCGAATCTAATTAAATCTGCTGTTAATAAACAGATAAATATATATCACCCAGAAAAAGAATTCATTAATAAGGCAACTCATGTAATGATAACATCTAATCCTTTAACAGATAAAGGGGATACAAAAAATGTTGTAGTACTTCCACCGGGTTCTATAGATCGTTCACCGTGTGGCACAGGAACTTCTGCAAAATTAGCCTGGTTATATGCCAATGATCTGGTTAAGACTAATGAAAAATTAAATTTTGAAAGCATTATTAATACCTATTTTACTGGAAAGATAATAGATGTTACTAAGGTTGGAAAGTTCCAGGCAGTAATACCAGAAATAACCGGTCGTGCATATGTAACAGGAATGAATCAGTGGATTATTGATCCAGAAGATCCGATCCGGGAAGGTTTTTTGCTTGGTAGGAAAACGGATTAATTTAAGGGGGAAAATCTATGGCTGGTAGAATTGATAGACACCCTATCTTGGGAAAAAGAAAAGCAAAAGAAGAAGTTGAAATAATTTTTAACGGCAAAAAAATCAAGGCTGAAAAAGGTGAGATGATAGCTGCAGCCTTGCAAGCTAAAGGAATCAGAATTCATAGATTTACAATAAAAAATAAAGAACCTCGCGGGGTTTTTTGTGGTATTGGCCAGTGTACCGACTGTGCTATGGAAGTAAATGGACAGCCGAACGTGAGAACCTGTGTAACTCCTGTAGAAGAGGGTATGGTTATAAATACTCAATATGGTTTAAATAGAGATGGTGATAATATTGATTAAAATGGAGATGGTAGTTATAGGTGCAGGACCTGCTGGTTTATCATCTGCTATAGAAGCAGCTAAAGAAGGGGTTGAGGTTCTTCTTGTTGATGAAAATCTTAAAGCTGGAGGACAGCTATTTAAGCAGATACATAAGTTTTTCGGATCCAGTGATCATCGTGCTGGCGTTCGAGGAATAGATATTGGTAAAGAACTTATTAATGAGTCGAGAAAATTAGGGGTTAATATTTGGTTGAATAGTATTGCTATTGGTATATTTGATGATAAAAATATATTAATAAAACAGAATAAAAATGGACGAGAAAGTCTAAAAAGAGTTCAGGCAGATAAAATAATTATTGCTACAGGAGCTTCAGAAAAGGTAATTAATTTTACAAACTGGACTCTTCCTGGAGTAATGGGAGCTGGAGCAGCTCAAACGATGATTAATGTCCATCGAGTTCTTCCAGGAGATAGATTTCTTATGGTTGGTACAGGTAATGTTGGACTGATAGTTTCCTACCAGTTAATTCAGGCTGGAGCAAAGGTTGTAGGATTAATAGATGCAGCAGAGGAAGTAGGCGGTTATGGTGTTCATGCAGCTAAAATAGCTAGAAAAGGAGTTCCTTTTTATTTAAATCATACTATCATTAAAGCTGATGGGAATAATAAAGATGGAGTAACCGGGGCAGTTATAGCTGAAGTTGATGATAATTGGCAGCCTATTTCTGGAACTGAAAAAGAATTAAAAGTAGATGTAATTACATTAGCAGCAGGATTAAAACCACTTTCAGAGTTGGCTAATATGGCTGGTTGTAAAAGAACATATATTTCTGAACTCGGTGGTTGGGTTCCCCTGCACAATGAAAACATGGAATCAACTGTGTCAGGGGTTTATGTGGTAGGAGATGTTACCGGTGTAGAAGAGGCCAACACAGCTTTAGAAGAAGGTAGGCTGGCCGGGATAGATGCAGCCGAAAAATTAGGAAGAATAGCTGCTAAAGAAAGTAATAATAAAAAGAAAAATATTACAAAAAGAGTAAAAAACTTGAGGTTGGGTCCTTTTGGTGAAAACAGACTGAAAGCAAAAGAAAAATTGATAAAAGAATATTATGAATTAACAGACAAAGACTGCAGAGAAAAATATGATCCAGTAAAAGCAATGGAACACCAGTCAGGTGAAAAAATAAAGAGAATATCTGTAGACCATATTGACAAAACTCAAGGGCCAGTAGCAGTAATAGAATGCAATCAAGAAATTCCTTGTAATCCCTGTGAATTAGCTTGTAAGTTTGGTGCTATTGAAATTGGAGAACCAATCACAAATATTCCTATACTAAATGAAGAAAAATGTACGGGATGTGGTCTTTGTTTGCCTCAGTGTCCAGGTTTAGCAATATTTTTAATAGATAAAAGCTATAGTTCAGATAAAAGTACAGTTGCTTTTCCATATGAATATAAGCATATTCCTAAAAAAGGAGATATTGTTGATGCAGTTGATCGTCAGGGTAATTACCTATGCAAGGCTGAGGTGGTAAAAGTGCTTCAACTAGAAAAGTTTGATAAAACACCGATAGTAACTATTAGTGTTTTAGATAAATATATAGATGATGCCCGAAATATTAAAATGTCTGATTGAAAGGAGGGTTAAGTTTTGAAGGATGATGTAATAGTATGTCGTTGTGAAGAAGTAACTTTAGGTGAAATTAAAGAAGCTATAGAAGCTGGAGCGAGGACAGTAACCGATGTTAAAAGAAGAACTAGAGCGGGGATGGGTCTCTGTCAAGGGAAGTCATGTGAAATAATTGTTCAACGGCAGCTTTGTAAGCAGTTAAATTTATCATCTGAAGAAGCGCATCCTGCTAGAGATAGAGCTCCGGTAAGACCAATTTCTTTTGGGGTATTAGGAGATGAATACAATGATTAAATATGATGCTGTAATAGTTGGAGGAGGAGTTATTGGTTCCTGTATTTCTTATTATCTTACTGAGGCCGGTCTAAAAGTAGCCTTAGTTGAAAAAGGAGATATAGCGAGTGGAACAACCAGCAGCTGTGATGGCAATATACTAATTTCAGATAAAAAACCAGGTTTTGATACCGATTTAGCGGCTGTCAGCCAGAACTTGTTTGAAGAACTTGATCAAAAACTGGATTATGAGTATGATTATACTAAAAAAGGCAGCCTATATCTAATAGAAAGTCAAGAAGAATGGTCAGTTGCAGAACAGTTTGTAAAAGAACAAACTGCAAATGGATATGCAATGAGGATGCTCGATTATGATCAAGTTCATAGAGATGAGCCCCTTCTGGCTGATGATATAATTGGTGGTATAGAAATAGAGACTGATGCAGCAGTTTATCCAATGGCCTTTACTTATTCTTTAATAGATAAAGCTTGTAAAAATGGACTTAAACTTTATAATTATAATTCTGTAGAGGATATTATTTTAGATACTAAAGGTCAGATTGAGTCTGTTTTGCTATCCGGTGGCGAAAAGATTAGGACAACTAATGTAATAAATGCTGCAGGAGTATGGGCTCCTGAAATTGGGCAAATGGTTGGTCTAGATATTCCGATCCAACCTCGTCAGGGGCAGATTCTTGTTGCAGAAAGGACAAGGCAGGTTGGAAAACGCAAAATTGTTGAATTTGGTTATATGATGGCCAAATTTGGCAGCAAGAATTATAAGAGGGATATCCATCCTATTCTAGAGAAATATGGGATTGCTTTTGTTTTTGAACCAACAGCTGCAGATAATTTCCTAATTGGAAGCAGTCGTCAGTTCGTTAATTTTGATAATAGAATATCTATAGAAGTCATGAAGGGTCTAGCAGCCAGGGCTATTAGATTTTTCCCGAGTATGAAAGATATTAATGTCATTAGAGCTTATGCTGGTCTCAGACCTTATGTTAATGATCATTTTCCTATTGTTTCTGCTGTTGAGAATGTGCCCGGCTTTTATATAGCAGCAGGTCATGAGGGAGATGGAATAGGATTGGCTCCGGTCACAGGCAAACTAGTCGAACATTTAATAATAGGAAATGACATCAATATACCCTTGGATTTAGATTTTGCAGTCCAGAAATTAAGTTTCAACAGGTTTTTTTAAGATAAGTGCTAAGATATATGGATCTGAATATAAGAATGTTGCTGATTCTATCAATGTTATAGCTTAAATTGGCAAGAAGATGGACTGTGTCGTAAAGTTAAAGCAATAATTATTGTGAAAGTAATTAAATTATCTTTGATAAAAGATTTTGAGAATGATATTTTGGATTACATAGAAAAGTAAATGATAGGAGGTATAACTTTGAAAGAAAAGTTATTTGGATATGCAGGTAAACAACTTAGAATTTCACTATCAGACATGAAAGTAACAAAAGAAGAATTAGAGCCTAAATTGATTCGTAAGTATTTAGGAGGTACAGGTTATGGTATTAAAGTTCTCTATGATGAGCTTGAAAGCGGTATTGATCCCTTAGGAGAAAAAAATAAACTTGTTTTCACTACCAGCCCATTAACAAAAAGACAGGTACCGGGAGGTGGCAGCCTTGAAATATGTTTTAAGTCTCCCTTAACAAAAACCTGGAGTGAATCTCGAGTTGGTGATGAATTTGGCTTTGCCATGAGGTCAGCAGGATACGATTTTCTTATCATTGAAGGCAAGGCTAAAACCCCATCCTATATAGTTATTGAAGATGACAAAGTAAAAATTAAAGATGGTAAAAATTTAATTCAAAAATCTTCCTCAGAAAAAGCTGAAGTTTTAGAAGATATATATGGGAAAGGTTATTCGATAATGACTATCGGTCAAGGGGGAGAAAATGAGGTTTTTTATTCTGCTATAATGATTAACAACAGGGCAGCTGGTAGGGGTGGAGCTGGAGCAGTAATGGGATCAAAAAATTTGTTGTCACTTATTTGTAAGGGCAGTAAAAAAGTAGAAGCAGCTGATCAGAATAAATTTATGAAGGCTGTTAAGGACACACATAAAAAGATTAAAGATAACCCTGATACCAAGGGATTTAGAAAGCACGGCACGACCGGAGATATGGGTGAATGTGATGATATGGGTGATTTCCCAACCAAGAACTGGCAGTCTAATTCCTGGGGTAAGGGTGATGAGCTTTATGAACATTTCTATAAAAATAATCTTGTAGATAATAAGCAGTGTTATAAGGGCTGTCCTATAGGATGTGGAAGAATTGCACGTGTGAAAGAAGGCAAATATAAGACGCCTTTACATGAGGGAGCTGAATATGAAACCCTAACTGCTTTTACAGCATTTGTTCTAAATGAAGATGTAGATGCAGCTGTTCACTGCGATTACCTTTGTAACGAATATGGTATTGATACAATTTCTACAGGAGCAGCTATTGCGTTTGCTATGGAATGTTATGAAAATGGATTGCTTTCAGAAGAATATACAGATGGTTTAGAACTTAAATGGGGTAATACAGAAATCTTACCTAAATTAGTTAAAAAAATTGCTAATCGGGAGGGGCTTGGAGATTTACTGGCCGATGGTGTGAAGAAGGCAGCAGACAAACTGGGAGGTCGAGCAGTAGATTTTGCTGTTCAGGTCAAGGGATTAGAAGCTCCAGCCCATGATCCTCGTTCTGGTAAAGCTCTGGCGGTAACATATGGCACTGGTAATAGAGGTTCTTGTCATATTCATCCAGTAGAAGCAATGGGGTTTGATGCTGGCAAGATGGATTTTAGTCTATCTGAATTTGGCTTACCTGACCCGGAAGATTTTGATCGCTGGGATGAAGAGGGCAAAGGCAAAGTTGTTAAGCTTCTTCAAGATGGCGGTACAATACCTGATATTATTGTTGTTTGTAAATTTATGCTTTATGTAGGGGCTGAGATTAAAGATTATGCAGATATGCTCACTGGATTAACCGGTTGGGATATTGATGGTTGGGAATTACTTGAGATAGGAGAAAGAGTTATTAATCTTCAAAAACTCTTTAACCAAAGAGAGGGCTTTGATCGAGGAGATGATATGATTCATCCCAGAATGGGTAAAATCCCTGCTTTCGGAAAATATAAAGATCAAAAAGACTGTGCTATATATGACTATATAGCTATGCTCGATGAATATTATCAAGAGCGGGGTTGGGATAAAGAAACCGGCCAACCACTTCCAAATAGGCTGAAAAAATTAGGTTTAGAAACATATATTACTTAAAAAAATATTATACATCACTATTATCTTTTAAAAAGCTGATTAATTATAAAAAAAATAGTATCTACTAAGAATATTAACTTAATACAAAATAAATTTTAGAAAATATTGCTAAAAATATATATTGAGAGCTCCCTTTTTAAATAAAATGTTTGTATTAAAACAAATTAAAAAAAGGAGCTCTCTTTTTTTTATTACTGATAATCCCATAAATTTCTTTGAGAAATTTTTATTCATAGATGTAACGAATAGATACAAAAGAGATCCGCGAAACATATATAAGAGATTATAAACAATATCACAATTATTTTTCATGTAATAAAATAATCAAGGAAAATTTAATTTAACAATTATTCAAAAATATAAAAAAACTTTTTAGAATATACATGTGAAATTAATAATATGTTTTTATCAAATGGATTTAATACCCTTGCAATCTTAATTAATTTAATATACAATAATTATAAAGTATAATTAAGTAAAATTTAATATAAATTAGTATATACTTAATTAAATATTAATAATTATTATTTATATTTTAATTTATTAATGAGTTTTAAGCACATGACAAAAGGAGGTTTTAATTTGGGAGAACCTACTCAAAAAAATAAACAAAATAATACAAAGATATATAATAAAGTGAAGCCAAAAAAGAAACAAAGTTCAAATAAAGAGATGATATCTACTTTGATGAGATTAATTGGATATGCGAAAAGGTACTGGTTAAAAATTACTATTACTACAATTGCAGTTATTATTTCAACTGCTATGGGATTAGCACCACCCTGGTTAATTCGTTATGGTATTGATAATATGATTGCTGAGAATAAAATAGATCAACTTTGGATTTTAGCTCTAATTATGATTGGTACAGCTTTAGTAAAAGGATTTTTTGATTTTATAAAAAGTTATTTTTCTGAGTATATTGCTCAAAATATAATTCATGATATTAGGGTAAAATTATATGACCATTTATATAATTTATCATTTTCCTTTTATGATAAGAGTCGGACTGGTGATTTGATGTCTCGTTTAACTGCTGATGCTGATTCACTACGCCGTTTTTTGGGAAGAGTTGGTCCTTATGTTTCCGAAAATATTTTAACGATTATCGGTATATTGATAATTATATTAGTATGGGATTATAGATTAGGTATTTTGTATATATTACTGCTTCCCCTGATGGTATTTGGAATGACAGTATATGCAAAAAGAGTAAGGCCTATGTTTAAAAAGGTTAGAAAAAAGTTTGCAGGTTTAACTCAAATTGTTCAGGAAAATTTTGTTGGGATAGAGGTAATTAAACTATTTGGTAACGAAAAAGAAGAAGAAAAGAAATTTAATAGAATAAACCAGGAGTATATAGATATTAATCTTCAAGCCGCAAAGGTTTCTGCCTTTTGGATGCCCTATGTTGGTTTCTTAATAGGCCTAGGGACTGCTTTAGTAATTTGGTATGGGGGGCGCCTTGTAATCAGTGAAATAGTAACTTTAGGAACTTTAGCAGGTTATATAAGCTATATATCTATGCTCATGAGGCCTGTAAGGCAGACAGGTATGATGATTAATTTTAGCAGTCAGGCCATAGCAGCTGCAGAAAGAATTTTTAAAATTATAGATACTTCTTCTGATGTAAAAGAAGATCCTAAGGCTTATAAATTGCCAGAAATCAAAGGAAAAGTTGAATTTAAAAATATCAGTTTTTCCTATCAAGAGAGTAAACAGATATTAAAAGATATAAATTTTAAAGTAAATCCTGGAGAGACTGTCGCAATTGTTGGGCCTACGGGGGCTGGGAAAAGTACTTTAATTCATCTCCTGCCCCGTTTTTATGATCCAAATAGAGGAAAAATTTTAGTAGATGGTCATGATATAAAAAAGATTACAATTGATAGTTTGAGAAGGCAAATAGGAATAGTTCTCCAGCACACTTTTTTATTTGGGGCTTCTATTAAAGAGAACATTTCTTATGGAAAACCGAAAGCAAAAATGGAGGAAATTATTAGAGCTGCAGAAGTTGCACAGATACATGATTTTATAAGGTCTTTGCCCTTAGGATATGAAACACCTGTAGGGGAAAGAGGAGTGACTTTATCAGGAGGGCAAAAACAAAGATTGGCTATGGCAAGGGTTTTGCTGACAAACCCAATATTACTAATCCTTGATGAGCCAACTTCAAGTGTAGATGCAGAAACTGAAGAGAAAATGCAGAAAGCAATGCACAAAGTAATCAAAAACAGAACAACATTTGTTATTGCTCATAGGTTGTGGACCGTCAAAAATGCCGATCAAATTTTGGTAATTAAAGATGGAGTTATTGAGGAAAAAGGCACTCATCAAAAGTTAATAAATAAAAAAGATGGTTTTTACAATAGAGTATATGAACAGGTACTAAAAAAAGGTGATTTTTATAGTGATAAAAAGGATGGTGATATAAAATGAGAGGCGGATTTGGACACAGGATAAGTTCGGGCGAAGAGGAAAGTTTTTCAATTAAAGAGCTTGATAAAAAAGTTTTAAAATTTTTATTTCACTATCTAAAAAAACATATAAAAACCCTATTATTTGCAGTTTTTTCTATGCTTATGGTGTCAGGATCATCATTAGTAGGACCTTTTTTGAGTAAAGTTGCTATTGATAGATATATAAGTCAGGGAAATTTATCCGGATTAAATTGGATATTTGTATTTATGGTGATTTCATATGCTACTTTGTGGTTTTTTTCATACTATCAAACCTATTTGTCCAATTATATAGGGCAGAAAGTAGTGGGTAATATTAGAGAAGACCTTTATAAACATCTACAAAGTCTTTCTATAGATTTTTTCAAAGAAAATAATACTGGAGATATAATGTCAAGGGTTACGCATGATGTAAATGCTTTGTCAGATTTAGTATCTACTGGTTTTGTTCATCTATTAAATGACATTTTTACCATTTTAGGTATTGTAATTATAATGCTTATTTTAGATCTTAGATTAGCTTTAATAAGTTTTATTACAATTCCTTTTATATTTTTTGTGGTATATTTTTTGGGTAAGAGAATGAGGATTGCTTATCAGGATGTCAGAGAAAAATTGGCAGCATTAAATGCTGATGTAGAAGAAAATCTTTCAGGTATTAGGTTAATTCAAGCCTTAAATAGAGAAGCTGTTAATACAGGTAATTTCAAAAAACTCAGCTGGGAAAATTTAAAAGCAAACCTTAAAGCCGCATCATATTTTTCACTGTTATTTCCAGTAATGAATTTAAGCAAAGTTTTTGGTGAATCATTGGTTTTGGGTTATGGAGGCTGGAAAGTAGTGCAAGGTACAGTTTCTTTGGGAGTAATTATTGCTTTTATGGGTTATGTAAGAAGATTTTTTGCGCCTTTAGCAGATTTAAGTCAGGTATATAATACCTATCAATCAGCAGGTGCTGCTTTAGACAGGGTGTATGAGTATATGGAGATCAAACCCAAAATAGAAGCTTCAAAGATGATAAAATTTAACGAGAAAGAAATAAAAGGTGACGTTGAATTTAAAAATGTAAGCTTTGCTTACAAAAATGAAGATGTAATTAAAAATATAAATATCAAAATTGCAGCGGGAGAAGTATTTGCTTTAGTAGGACCAACCGGTGCAGGGAAGACCACGATAGTAAATCTTTTAACAAGGCTTTATGATGTAGAAAGTGGACAAATCCTTGTAGATGGTACTGATATTAGAGATCTTCCTCTTAAGGGCTTGAGAAATATTATATCAGTTGTTCCGCAAAATATCTTTCTTTTTGATACTTCTATTAAAAATAATATAAGTTATGGCAAGCCCAATGCAGAATTTGAGGAGATAAAAAATGTTGCTAAACAGGTTCAAGCTCATGAATTTATCAAAAACTTACCTGATAGTTATGAAACTAGAGTAGGTGAAGGTGGAGTAAAACTCTCCGGTGGACAAAAACAGTTGGTTTCTTTTGCAAGGGCAATGTTAGCTGATCCCAGGGTGTTAATATTGGATGAGGCTACCTCAAGTGTAGATGCTTATACTGAGGTTATGATTCAAAAAGCGATGAAAGAGTTATTAAAAAACAGAACTGTATTAATGATAGCTCATCGTTTTACTACTCTAAAGAGAGCAAATAAAATTGGTGTTTTAAAAGAGGGCGAATTAATAGACATTGGCGAACACGGAGAGCTTCTCACCAATAATGATGTATATAGAGAACTGTTTAATAAACAAAAAAGAGACAATCAATAAATGTCTAAATAAATCAAATATTACAATAAAAAGATCAAAATGAAGATAAAATATAGGTCGAGGAAAAGTTGAACTGTTTGAAGAGTACCAAAATAAATTATAAGAATTAGAAGATTTTTATATATCTTTATGGAGAATAAAAAAAGATAGGGTTATTCTATTCGGGCTTTCAGTACTTTTATATTAATAGGAGCACCAATAATATGTAAAGGTACTACTTATTATATTAAAAATATTGGATAATACACCACTACTTGATATCAAGCCATATCTTCCAGAATATGATAAAAAATACAAGGATTGGATAATCAGATGAAAATGTCAAGAAATTTTCTTCTACTAGAGACGATTAATTTTATCCCTGTATTCCAGGTCTAGGTGCTTATATAAAAGAAATCTAAAGTATTTGTCATTATATAAGAGTTTGATTTTTTTAAAATAATTAAAATTACATAGACAACGAAAATTAAAAGAGGGTGAATAGATTGAAACAAATTATGAGGGGGATTAAAGCCATAGCAGATGAAAATAGATTTAAAATAATAGAACTGTTATTAGAGAAGAGATTTTGTGTAAGTGCATTGGCAAAAAGGTTAGATATATCTGAGTCTGCCGTCTCTCAGCAGTTAAAAATTCTCAGAAAAGCGAATCTAGTTATAGGAATTAAAAAGGGTTATTATGTTCATTATAAAGTTGAAAAAGAGGAGTTGGAAAAGATCGGAGATTTTATTTCCAGTTTGTTTGAAAAAAAATAATAAGCCCAGATTAAAATAAAAAAACACGGAATAATAAATTTAAGATTCAGTCTGGATATTAGATATTTACTTTAATTAAAGGAAAAATGCAATTGAGATTTTAACTTTTTTAAAAAAGAAGGGATATTTTCTAAAAGGACTTCAGTATTTTTTGCTTAACTATAGTAATATAATATTCTAATAGGAGATGTAAATTTTGAATTTTAAATATATGGATTATAATAAAGACTTGATAGAAGAATCTATTTCATTTCAAAACCCAGAAGTCTATGTTTTTAACAATCACCCTACAATGGTTAAAGCCCAACAATATTATGATGAAAATAAAGATATTTTAGCTAAAGACAGCCTATTTGTTATGAAAGAAGACTTATGGAATCGATTATTTATCACCGCCAAGACTATTATTAAGGAAGATAAGGCCAATCTCATATTTTACAGCTTATTAAATGAATCCCATAGAGAGTTTTTCAATGTAGATAACTACTTTGATGTAATAGATACAGCAGTAGAATTTTTTCATTTTTATGATTTCATAAACAAGAATATGATTGATTTAGATCAACTGGACTTAAATGTTAGATGGCAGCAGGAGAGATTAAATAAGTTTAGAGATATTAGAGAGAGGTATAAAAATCAGCTGAAAGATTTAGGTTTAATAGATAAAGTATTAAAAAGAGATTTCACCTATTTTAATACAGATTATATAGAAACTTTTAAAAAGATAAATTTTGTAAACATACTTTATTTTAGTCGTTTTGATAAAAAGTTAATAGAAAAAATAGAGAAAAAAAACAAATTAGTGGAAATTCATATTCAAATAAATAAAAAAGACTATGATCAAGATAAATTAAGAATTAAATCTTTTGCCTTTTCTGATATAGATATTGATAAAATTAATATCTATTCTAACCGGGATAAGCTGGTGCAGTTTGTCAATGTTTTATCAAAAATTGAAGATGGGAAAAAGACAACTGAAATAATCGATTGGAATCATGAAGAAAATAGTTTTGAAAAAATTATTTCTAAAGACTTAATTAAGTTTGATAATAAACCTTCCTTTACAGAAACCGATATCTTTCAATACTTAAAAGAGTTATATAATAATCTTTCCCGCTTTAAAATACTTAATAACAATTACCATCTCGATTTAAATCAGCTTCTTAAAAGTACACATACTAAACCATTTAAAAGTTATTATAGTTTAGAAGAAAATGATCTAAAGATATTAAAAGAAAGATCAAAAGATGAGTATGTATATTTAGATCAGTTGAGCATCAATAATATTTGTAATAATAAAATAGATAAGATCATCGAAGACCTCAGAGTATTAAAAAAGACAAAAAATATGGGACAGTTAATTGATTTTTTTAAGAATATTAATGTAGAAAATTTAAAAGAAAATAAATATAAGGGGAATGATTTAGAACAGTATTTTGATTCACTGTTAGAGTTAGAAACTATCGGATTATTAGAGATGGATAATTATCTTAAGATAGATCAAGATTTTGCAGACCAATTACTAAAACTAGTAATAAATTATATGGAATTCAAAAAGGTTAAAATAAAGGCAGAGAAAGACAATATAAAAGCAGAAGTAAAGAAAATAGAACAGGCTGCATATAAAAACAAAGACTTACTGGTTATGATAAATGTCAATCAGGGGAACATACCAATTGATTACGATAATGATACTTTCTTAACAGATAGTGACCTAAAAAGATTAGGGTTGGATTTAAAAGAGATAAACTATCTTAAACAGAAGTATAATTTTTTTAATCATATATTTAGCAGTAACCAGGTTGATCTTTTTTATTTAGAAAATGTTGATAACAATACTACGGGTAGTTCCTTTATTGAAGAGTTAAAAATAGAATATGATATAAAAGAGAACGAACCTATTTTTCTTGCAAATGATCAAAAAGAGATTATTAATGAAATATTTAAAATAGATGAATTAAAAGGTTATAAAGATCAACTGAATAGTGAAATATTCAAAGAAGATCAGATGGAAATGGATGTTGAACTTGATATTCCTAACAAAAAAATATCTATGGGTTACTACAAGCATGAATCTTTAAAAAGATGTCCTTTTAAGTTTTTTATGGAGCACATGATTGATATTGAGGAAGAAAATTATGATTTAGAAAAAGAATTAGGACTAAGAATGATCGGAATTATTGCCCATAAATTTTTTGAAGAAGTAATAGAGAAGTACGGTTTGCCTATAGATAATCAATATAAAGATAAGATCAAGTCAATATTGAAAGACATATTAGAGAGATATAATCTTCATATTCATAATTATTTCAAAATATACTACCATGATATCCTATTTAAAAGTTTAGTAGATTCTATTTTTGAACTAGAAAGAAGTATAAAAAGTAGAATTGGTAAGATTGATCACATTGAAACCGAGGTTAGTTTAAGGCAAAGAGATATTTATAAAAGCCAAGATGAAGTTAAAATATATATAAGCGGTAGGCCCGATCTTTTGATTGAAAAAAAAGATAAGAGTAATTATATAGTTGATTTAAAAACGGGCAAGGGAAGTATGGAACAGTTAGCATTATATTCTTTAATATTAAATTATGATAAAAGAGATTTTTCAAAAACATCGAAGACAATATATAAGATAATGGATAGACAACTACAGATTAGCAATAAAGATATAGAAGAAAAGTTAGAAGAAGAAATAATTAAAGAGCTGGATAATTTATTTAAAGAAAAGGTATATAAAAGAATATATAAATCTGATTGTAAAAGATGCAGTTACTATGATATATGTAGGGTTGTGGTAAAATGAATAAGATCTTAAAAGCAAGTGCAGGTACAGGTAAGACATATAGGCTTTCTTTAGAATATATTAATGCAGTACTCAATGGTACTGACTTTAGAAATATAGTGGTTATGACTTTCACAAGGAAAGCAACAGCTGAAATCAGAGAGAGAATAATAGAGCATCTTCAAGATTTAAAAGAAAACAAAAGTAATTCAAAAGTCTTTGATAATCTTAAAAAGATGGGTGTTAATAGTAATAGTATATTAAACAATATTGATGTTTTATATAAAAAAATACTAATTAATAAAGATAAGATTAATGTGCATACTATAGATAGTTTTGTAAATAAGTTATTTAAGAAATCGATCGCTCCTTATTTAGGTATAAGAAACTATGAGGTGACAGATAAAGATAAAGAAAGTACAGAAATAGTATTTAAAAAGGTCTTAGAAGATGAGAAAACATTTAATTTGATGGAAGGATTTTTATCTGAGAATACAAGCAGAGATATCCAAAGTTATCTTGGAATTATTTCTGATATATTAAAACAGAGATGGAAGTTTGAGTTGATTAATTATCAAAAGAGGACAAAAAAGAAGAATACTAACTATATAAAAAGACTGGATAACTGTATAGATATCCTTGATGATATTGCAAATAAAAAGAATAATAACTTTGATTCAAATTATTTTAAAAGCGGATATCAAGATATTCTAGAAATTTATTTAAACTTAAATGATAAAGATAAAAAGGAAGATTTAATATATACAGAATATAAGAAATTTTTAAAATCACATTTTTGGAATGGACATAAAATAGGTGGAAAAGCAGTAAAAGATTTAAAAAATGCTTTAGTAATAGAGTATGAATATATGCAGAAAGCATTAGCAAATACTGTTTTCAATAGAGAAATTATTAATTATGAAAAACAAGTATTTACTTTTATCGACAACATATTTAGCATTTATGATCAGATAAAGTTTAAAGAAAAAGTATTTACTTATGATGATATAAGTAACTATACCTATCGGTATTTAAGCAAAGATAAATTACATTTAATAGAAAACAAAAAAATTACAGAATATTTTAAAGAGCTTGTAGGTGTTGATATTGATTATTTATTAATAGATGAGTTTCAAGATACGAGTGTACTGCAGTGGAAGATACTTAAACCTATTATAGATACTATTGAAAACACAGTTATTGTTGGTGATGAAAAACAGTCTATTTATGGATGGCGAGGTGGGGAAAAGGATTTATTTTCTAATTTAGAAAATATCATATCAGGAAAGGTAGTTAATCTAGATATATGTTATAGGAGTGGTGGGATAATATTAGATTTTGTAAATGATTTCTTTATAAATATGTATCCAGAATGGGATTATCGAAAGGTGAATGCATTAGACAGAAAAAAAGATGAAGGGCACCTTTATCTCATTCTGGGGGGAAGCGCTAGTATTATAAATACAAATACTAAAATATTCAAAAGAAAATCAGAAGATAAAAAACAGCAGATTATTAATATAAATAAATTGGTTAAAAAAGATTTGAAGAAAGAAATAGTTAAAGACATAGTAGATAATAAGGATATGTTAAGGGATATAGCTGTTTTAGCAAGAAAAAATAATGATCTAAAAGAGATAGCTGAAGAATTGGATGAGAAGGGTATAAAGCATATAAAAGGAAGTGCCAATAGTATAATTGAACATCAAGCAGTTAAGCCTATTTATTTTATATTGGATTATCTTTATTGCAATGATTATTTAAGTTTATTAAAGTTTTTGAGAAGTGATCTAATCGGTATCAATCATAAAACATTAAAGTATCTATTAAGAAATAAGCAGAAACTAGAAGCATTTATAGAGGGAAAAGGAGAAACAGACCGAGATGATATTGAAACAATATTAGCTAAAATTAAAAAGCTAAAAGACATGGATTATAATAAGTTAATTCATCATTTATTTAACGAGATGGGTTTATTTAAAATTTATAAAGGTCAGGCAGATACCTTAAAAAACCTATATTACTTTTATGAATTAACCAACCAATTTAATTCTGTTAATAATTTAATAGAGTATATAGAGGAAAATAAAGACAGTGAAAAATTGCAGCAAGTAGGAATTGAAGATTCAGAGGCAGTAAAATTATCAACTATTCATAGTGCAAAAGGTTTAACTTTTAAGACAGTATATTTTTACTTTAAGCCGAAGGTATTAGGTGGCGGTTTTTATAATAATAGTATCAAAATTTATATTGATTTTGATGATAATTATGATCAAATAGAAAATTATTTATTAACCAATACTAAGTACAATAAGATTTTGGCAAGTTTATCCTATAACTTTATTGAAGAAGAAAAGCATAAAGAGTTAATGGAGGAGATAAACAATACTTATGTTGCCATGACAAGGGCTGCCCATAACCTATTTATTTATGTAGAAAACCCACGTAAATTAAAAATAGGTAATAATCTATGTTGGAGCAGCAGCAAATATGGATTTTATGAATTGCCATTACTAAAGGCAAGTAACAGCCTTGATATCAAAGATTTATTAACCGGTAAAGAATTTGGTAAATTAATAAAAAATAAACCCGAAAGTAAAGATAGAAATATTAATTTAACAAAAATAGCTAAGTATTTTAAAGAAGCCAAAGTAGAATTTATTGAAAAGCAAACATTATTAGATTACCAAATGAACAAGAAGAGATTAATGGGGAATATAGCACATGATTATCTAGAACAAATTATATACAACGAAAAAAGAGAACATAGACTAGCTAAAGATATTATAAATGATAAGTATGTTAATATAGTTGGTAGAGAGGTAATAACAAGTATAATAACAGCTGTGAGAGAGTTTATTGACAACAACAAGTCTTTATTTGATGAAAGTTATGAAATATTTACTGAATATACTCTATATGATGGAGATGATATTAAAAGAATTGATAGATTAATGGTTGATAGAGTTAATAAAAAAATTAAGATATTAGATTACAAAACAGGTGAACAATTTAAAGAAAAACAACTAACTGAATATGCTGCTGTATTAAAAAAGAGACTTGATAAAGATTATATTATAGATACAGCTTTTATAAATATTAGGTTGTAATAATTGTGTTTTGTATCTTTATAATGAGAATTTTATTCATATACGGCTGATTTTACAGGGGAAGAATTACATATGTAGGAGGAAAAGGTTGATGAAACCTAAATTAGAATCTGCTTATATATCTGCGGAAAATATTGATAGAGCTTTAAAATTTTATGAATGGTTTTTAAAAAGAGCAGCAACTAAAAAAGGTGATAGCTTATATTTTTTTAATATTGATAGTTTCCGACTTTTTCTATTTGATTATAATAATGAAGATGAAGAAATTCAGTATGGAGATAACTGTCTTTTGAGTTTTGAGGTAGAGGATGCTGAAAAAATAAAAGATCAAATAGAAGAACGTGGCCTAAAAATAGTTTTCCCTTTAACAAAAATCCTAGAAAATATAGTTTTTGAGTTTCAAGATTTTGAGGGCAACCACATTGAAGTTTTTTCTAAAGCTGTGAGATCAAGTAACATATAGTGAATATTTCATTAATAACTAATGGTTGTTAAAGTGCACAATAAATTATCTCCATAACAGCTAAAGAGCGAGTCTACCATTTGGGATATTCCTTTTGTCATAAAGATTATATAGAACAGTATAAATTTACAGGTGGGATTAACTCAGAAAGTAAGGTCATAAACATGAAAGTACAAAATATAAACTCAACAAAAATAGCAAATAAAAAAATCAAGCTACCTATCAATCTAAAGCTATTCTTTTTAATTACTATTATTTTTACTTGGGTATTTTGGATTCCAGATGCACTTGCAAAGCAAGGTTTAATATCATCATCAATTTTTACTAATTTAGGTTTCCTGGGTTCATTAGGGCCCCTTATAGCTTCAATTCTAATTGTATTAAAAGAATCAGGTAAAGATGGTCTAAAAAAATTATTTATAAAAAACTTACATAAAAAATTTGAAGCTAAATGGTGGTTTTTGATTTTTCTTCTCTTCCCAGCCCTAATTATTTTATCGTATTATATAAGTGTAAGTCTTGATCAAGTTTACCCAAAATCTGAAGCGTCCGGTTTGTATTATTTTATCCCATTTATTTTTTTCAGTGTAATGTTTACTGGAGGACCTGTGCAAGAAGAATTTGGTTGGAGAGGTTATGCACTTCCAAGATTGCAAGAGAAATTTTCACCATTCTTATCATCATTAATCTTGGGATTTATTTGGGCAATCTGGCATTGGCCACAATTTTTAGTTCCAAAGGAATTAACCGGTATGTTTTTCATAACTCCCTTCTGGTCTTTTATTTTGACGGTTATTTCAGCTAACTTTATCTATACATGGATATATAATAATACAAAAGGAAGTATACTGGCTGTTCTTATCCTTCATACGCAGATGAATCTATTTCTATGGATATTTCCAGTGTTATATACCCAATATGGATATCTTATTATTTTAGTGACATTTACGATAGCAGCTAGTGTGGTTATTTTATTAGATAAAAAACAATTTTTTAATAAAGTGAGAAGATATTGAATTTAAAAGATATCATAACAATAATAAAGGGCATATTTTCTCTTAACTTGTTTGTTACATATAGCTAAAGAGGTGTTAATAGCTTTAAAAAGTGGGAAGGTTAACAGAATATAGAGTTAATAAGGTTTTATTCCATTTAAATCAATATAGAAAGGGGTCTATCTAAAATTCCAAATTAATTAGATACTATCATCTGGAAATTTTTTCTTGACATTATTACTTCTCGGTGGTAAAATCATTATCAATAACATATGATTAAATTCTTTGACCAAGAAGAGTATCTTTATGATTTCATTTACAGAGAGCCGACAGAGCTGAGATTCCGGTGATGAAAAAATAAAGAGAATGGCCTTGTGAGAAGCAGGGGGAAATATCTTTGATATGATAAATTATCCTGTGCCGGTTTTTGCCCGTTAGTAGCAAATAAAAATCATTTTTTAATAGATGGTTTTTAATAAAGTGAGTTAATATTAATTAACTAACAAGGGTGGCAACACGGAATTATTAATCTTTCGTCCCTAAGCGGGGTGAAGGGTTTTTTTATTTCGTGTGCCACCTTTTTTTAATTATATATATTACATTAGAAACCAAAAGAAGGGAGTTGCTTATTTTGTATGATTTAAAGATTGTTGTAGAAAGTATAGAAGGTTTTTGTGATTTACCAATGGAAATTGGTGATTATTTCACCGTCAGTGGGGGGAAGATAGAAATACCGGAAGGTAAACATATGTGTTTGTGGGCTCTGCAAAGTTTGATGCCGGTACTGCCAGCAAAACAGAGAGAATTAAATGAAGAAAATGACTGGATTCCACATACCAAAAGATTTATATGTCCTGACCCTAATGGAAGGGTTATTTTCAGGATCGATAGGCTGGATCCCAAAACAGGTAAACCGTTAGAAGAAGAAATAGAAATACCGCCAAGGATACTGGTTAACCCAGATGCCTGCACTGGCTGTAGGGCTTGTGAAACAGTCTGTGCTTTTGTACATACTCAAAGCTTTAATGCTTTGAGATCGCGTATAAAAATCGAAAAAAACGAAATTAAAGGTGAAGATATTCCATATATCTGTAGACAGTGTGGAGATGCTCCTTGTATTAAAGCCTGTCCTGTTGAGGCCTTAAGTAGAAGCCCCAAAACCAATGCAATATTAGTTGATGAGGATAAATGTATTGGGTGTAACAAATGTGCTGAAGCCTGTCCCTTTGATGCGATTTCTTTTAATGAAAATAATGTGGCTTTGATCTGTGATCTCTGTGATGGAGATGTAGAATGTGTGCAGAGATGTCCAACAGATGCCTTGAAGTTTGATAATAAAGGAGGTAGAAAAAAATGAACTACGGATACTGTAATAAGGCTTTAAGAATAGACCTTTCAAATAATTTAATAAAAAAAGAAAAATTAGATGAAGAATTTTTAAAAAAATATCTGGGAGGACGGGGGTTAAATGTACGCCGCCTTTATGATGAAGTACCTCCTGAAGTTGATCCTTTAAGTACAGAAAACAAGATGTTTATCGGAGTTGGTCCTTTAACGGGTACCTTATTTCCTGGAGCAGCCCGTGTGAACTTTACAGCCAAATCACCTCAGACTAAAATTTTAGGTGACTCAAATACAGGTGGATTTTTGGGCCCAGAGATTAAATTTGCCGGTTTTGATCAGATAATTATAGAGGGTAAGGCTGATCAATTATCTTACATATATATTAAAGACGGTGAAGCTGAAATTAAATCAGCCCAACATTTAAAACAGTTAGATACCTTTGAGACCCAAAAGAAGATAAAAGAAGAATTGGGTGACAACCGTGTACAGACTGCTGTTATCGGACCAGCTGCTGAAAATGGGGTTAAGTATTCCGGTATTTTCTGTAATATGGTAAGGGCAGCTGCAAGAACCGGTATGGGGTTAGTGTTAGCAAGTAAAAATATAAAAGCGATTGCGGTTAGAGGTACAAAAGATCTTAGTGCAAGAAAACCAGATAAATTTAAACAACTAATTGATAAGATGGATGAGGAAATAAAAAACCACTCCGAATATGAGATAAGAACTAGACTTGGGACTACTCAACTAATTTCTTCTCTAAATGAATTAGGCTGTCTGGCTACCAGACATTTTCAGACCGGCTATTTTGAAGATGCTGACAAAGTAAGTGGTGAATACTTTGAAGAAAACTATAAGCAGAAAGAAAAAGGTTGTTTTGCCTGTACGATTCCCTGCAGCAGATACTTCGAAATTACAAAAGGCAAGTATAAAGGATTAAAAAGTGAAGGGCCTGAATTCGAGGGGCTAGCAGGTTTTTCTTCTCGAGTGGGAGTTTCTGATATTGAAGATGCCCTATATGGAGTTGATTTATGTAATCGATATGGACTTGATGTAATAACAACTTCGGAGTGTATATCTTTTACCATGGAGCTATATGAAAAAGGTATATTAACCAGTGAAGAGATTGATGGACTAAAACCTGAATTTGGCAACAGTGAAGTAGTATTTAACCTAATTGAAAAGATTAAAAATAGAGAAGGTTTCGGAGATATCCTGGCAGATGGAGTAGTTACAGCGGCTGAAAAAATTGGTAGGGGCACAAAAAAACTTGCTATGCATGTAAAGGGATTAGAAATATTCCAGGCTGATCCCCGTGGGATAAAGGGTTATGGTCTAGGAGTAGCAGTTGCTACCAGAGGGGGAGACCATCTTCGTAGTGAACCCTGGTTTGAATTCAGTGAAGATGCTGAAGAAGGCAAGAGAAGATTTGGCCATCCGGAATCAGCTTTTAGATTAGAATATAAAGGCAAAGGGAGGGTAGTAAAATACTATGAAGAGAGGTGTGTATTAGCCGACTGTTTAGAAGCCTGTAAAAATACAGTTGTAAATATGGAGATTATTTCATTTAAAGAAGCAGCTGAATTGCTTAATACATTAACGGAGTATCGATTTACACCTGAAGAAATTAAGAAATCAGCAGAAAGAATTATGAACGTTGAAAGGGCTTATATAGTAAGAGAAGGAATCAGGCGAAAAGATGATACTCTACCAGATCGTTTTTTAAATGAACCTCTACCTGAAGAATGCGGGGTCTCGGCAGGAAGTGTTGTAGAATTAGAACCAATGTTAGACGAATATTATAAGGCAAGGGAATGGGAAGTAAATACAGGGCTTCCGACCGAAAGCAAGTTAAGCGAACTAAGTTTAGATAAAATTATGCTCGATTTAAAGAAAAGAGAAATTATTTAGATTTAAAGTATAAGAGGAGTGAGTATTAAAATGAAAAAAAAGAAGGATAATGAGATTTTAAAGTTCTATGGCGGAAAGTTTATGGTTTTTGTTCCTATTTTTTTAGCATTAGTTGGACTGGTATACATAGCTTTACAAAATGCAAATATTCCTGAATATTGGGTTGTGTTTTTACTCCCCTTAATTTTTATCATGCCTTTTGTGAAAGACAAAGAAAAATTTGCAAATGTTATTATAGACGGTTTTAGTTCCAGGGTTGCCATGATTTTAGTGGTTGCTGTAATGTTGGCGGGTATTTCCGGAACTATCTTAAATGAAAGTGGACTGATAAAAACTCTTGTAACTTATCTTGTCAATTTGAACCTGGTTGGTAGTAAATTTGTGGTTGCCACCTTTATACTAACAGGTATTGTGGCATTGTCTACTGGGACATCAGTAGGAACAATCTTTGTGGTAAGTCCTATATTATATCCGGTTGGATATTTGGTTGGAAGCAACCCGGCTCTTTTGATCGGAGCTATAGTTTCAGGTGGTGCTTTTGGAGATAATCTATCTCCTGTTTCTGATACAACAATTGCTTCAGCCACAACCCAGGGCATGGATATTGGAGGTGTTGTAAAAAGTAGGCTTAAATATTCAATACCAACTGCCTTAATTACCATTTTACTCTACAGCTTTATCGGCAGAGGTGGTAGTATGTCTGATCAAATTAGTGAATATGTTGGTACTCCTCAACCGATTAACTTGCTTTTTCTCTTAGTTCCAATTGTGATAGTTTACCTTTGTGTAAGGCAACACCATTTAATTGAAGCTTTGAGTTACGGTATCATTACTGGCTTAATAATTGGACTTTTTACTGGTGTTATTACTCCCAATATGATTATTAATGTTCCGGAACCTTTTGGAGCGGGCGGCATTATACTTGAGGGGATTCAGGGTTCAGTCCCTACTATTATAGTAGTTCTAATCTTATTTGCCCAGATTAACTTTTTAAAAGAAGGTGGTGGTATTGATATAATTATCAATATGATGGCTAGATTTGTTCGGGGTATTAAAACTGCTGAACTGGCAATTGTTTCTCTTCTTATTTCACTAAATATTTTAACCGGTCTAAATACAGCTGCAATAATTGGCACTGGTGAAATAGCAAATGAAATGGGAGAAAAATACAATATTAGTGGTTACAGACGTGCAAATCTAATGGACTGTGCAGGTACCACCTTAAATTATCTTATACCTTATATGGTTCCCGTTGTAGTGGGTTCTATGATGAGTTCAATGTATGCACCTTTTGAAGATGCTGTTCAGGTGAGTACTTTAGATGTTGTAACAAATCAGTTTTATCCCTGGGTTATGCTTGTTGTCTTAATTTTTTCTATTGCAACAGGTTATGGCCGTGAATTTGCCTTTTTTGCCGATGTGGATTAATGTATTTTTGTTGATTTAATTATTAAATTTTCTTAAGAACATATAACCTGCTGGATAAATTTTTATGATTCATATCCAGCAGGTTTTTCTCTTTAAAGTAATAACTTTAATTATGTCTTGAGTTATTTTTGTAATTCTAAATATTCAACATTTTAATCTTGTAGGGCAAAAAAATTTTTATGATACACTTAATCAGCATTTTAAAGTCAAGAAAATATTATTTATCCTTTATGCTTTCTTCTAAAAAATTCTTATCGTAAACATTGGTATAAAAAAAGACGTTGAAAAAAATTCTTCAATAATTTAAATAGGAATAATTACAAAATTAGGAGGTCTCGTTAATGTCTGATGTTAGTATAGAATCTTTATTTTCCTTTCGCTTAGTAAAAATAAAAAGTTTCTTTAAAATTAAAGAACCTGATCTTGAATCTATATATTTTCTAATTCTAAGGTCTGATAAAAGATATACTCCAATCTTTCATAAATGTAAAAATAAAGCTGAGGGCATATATTCCTGACATAAAAGAAAAATAAGAAATCTAGATATCCCGGATGTTGAATGTAATGTAAATTCTCATTACCGAAAAATTCATTGTCCCAATTGTGGAATAAAGGTTGAAAAAACTGTTTTACTTCACCCGGAGGTCAACGAGTTACTAATAGATTAACTCAATATACCCAGGAATTATGCCAACATATGACGGTAAAAAAATTAGCAGAGCATCTTAACTTACACCAGGAAATAGTAAGAAAGATATATTGAAAAGTTTCTCAAAAAATTTGAGGAAACCAATTATTCCCATTCAGGATTATTGATGGTAGGATAATTTTATTAGGAGAATATCATAAATGTTTAACTGTAGTTTTAGATTTCAAGACCAATTGTATAATCTGATTGAAAAAAGGTTGCAAGACAGTGACTTGAAATGAATTTTTTTAAAAGATGCTGTAAGCAAAACTAAATTCAATCAAAGCTATTGCTATAAATATGTAAAATCTTTTTATTAAGGCTGCCTGCGAACATAGTTCTCCGTCTTAAATAGTATTTGATAAATACCACTTAGTAGCCAGTTATAATAAAGATTATATTGATAAAATAAGACAAACTGAACAGCATGAAAAGTCAAAAGTAAATCCCGAATAAAAAATATATCAAAAAAGTAGATGTAGAAAAGGTAATCATCTACAAAAGGTAAAAATTAATATTATATTTGGCCATCTTAGAAAGCAATAAAGATAATATGACATAAGATAAAGAAAGTAATAGTAAAGATTATACTTCAATTTTATCTAACTCAAAAAATAATTTTTTTAAAAAATGATCATAGGTATTTATAAGAAGACTATTTTTCTAAGTTATTGAATTATTAAAATTTTAACAAAAAGGAGTCTTATTTTTTTTATCAATAATTTTTTAAAGTTTCTTTTCTTATAATTTTTTTATATGTTTTATTAATTGGTTATTATAGATCTATCTTCTAAATAAATGTTCATCTTTTTATCTGTTTTGGTATAACTAACTTAATTCATGTTCTGTTCTTCCCTGAATGTTTTCTTTGATGACAAATATTTTAGAGGTTAAAGGCATGTGCCTATTAGTTACTCTGTTATAAATTTTGTTTGTATTAAAAAAAATTTTTAAATATTCAGATAAATTTGACAATTTAGTATATATGAAATATAATAAAATTAAATAAAAATAAAGGTCAAGATAAAAATAGTTTTAGAAAAAAATATGAATAAAGTTATTTTCTTCTTAAATCCCTGATATAGAGATGTTTTAATATCAATATTATAATAAAATATGGATATGTAATTGTAATTATAGATATAGTTTTTTATTAGTGACTTTAATTATACTAAATAGAATGAAAAAATTAATTGAGGTTTTTGCTTAAATTCCTTTTTATAATATTAAAAGTTTATTGATGAATTTAATAGTAAAGCATCTAGTATATAATTCAATTTAATCATTCACAACTCAACTCGATTAAATGAGGGTCTACGTATTCAGATAAAATTTCTAATTTTACCAAATAGATTTATTTAAGTTATTTTTTACTGTGATTTATTCAATAATCAAGTTGATACAGCTTAATAATATATTATGATCTTTGACTTTATTTCTTTCCTTAATTATAAACTTTTTAAGCCAAAAATTCTTTTTATTCACCAAAGACTCTTGCAACACTTATACCTTACTGCAAATTTTCTGCCGAGTTTTTATGGTCTTCTTTTGGTCTTTATTTGGTTATATGGTCATAAACTAGAATCAGAAGACGATGTTTAATTATTTAATAGATTGCAATTCATCAAAACTTGATAATAGTATTATTATAAATAAATTTAGTAGATCATCTTATATCCTGAACAAAAAAGCAAAAAACACCAAAAGCATAATAAATGACAGTTATCATCTAAGCTTGTGTTAAATTAAAATGATAGTCCAGCTGTCATCACCAAAAAGTATTATTTCATAGATTTAATGCTATAAACTATTATAAATTAAGATGAAGTATTTAAATTTTATTGGGAAAAATATTATTCATAAGTTAATGACTAAATAAGTTAATAAAGTAATTTGTCTATCAGTATGCTTAAAATATTTCAAGGTATTTTTTAAAAAGGAATGTTTATACTGACTATAGAACATAAAGGAAATATCCCGACTTTAAGTAATTGAAAATTCAACTTTATGGGGGTGATAGATATATATTCTGAAATATAGTGCAAGATCGGATGCTTAAGGTTAGGGTTTATTGCAATGACAGATATCGATTAATGTAAATCGCAGAGAAATTAAACTAAACAAGTTATTACATTTTTTAGTTAAACAAAATAATTCATTCAGGAAATATTTTTAGGATGATCAAATTTAAAGATTTTTGTTTAATAAAAGAATTAATTTGGAGGTATTTAAAACTATGAAAAGAACAACTTTAATATTAAGCTTTATTTTTATCTTAACTATTAGTCTTTCTATGGGAGTTCTTGCTCAGACTGATACAGTTAAAATAGGTCTATCTGCTCCTTTAACTGGTGATTATGCTGAATATGGAGAAAACTTTCAATATTCAGTCCAAATTGCAGCAGACGAAATCAATGCTGAAGGTGGAATTAGAGGTAAAGAAGTAGAGATTGTTGTTAGAGACAGTCAAGGTAATCCTGCACAGGCAGCAGCAATAGCTCAAGAATTTGTTAATAATCAAGATATTGTTGCTGAAATTGGGGATTTCACAAGTACAGCTTGCTTAGCTGCTGCACCAATATATGAATCAGCTGGAATGGTACAACTATCTCCAACCTCATCTCATCCTGATTTCGCACCTTCTGGAGAGTATATGTTTGGAATAGTTGGTACTCAGGCGGTTGAAGGTCCTTTTAATGTCAAAGAATTAGCATTAAATTATTTAGGTTTAGATTCCTCTGCAGTTATTTATATTAACAACGACTGGGGAGTAGCAACTATGGAAAATTTCGTGGCATCTGCAGAAAGAAATGGCCTGGAAATAACTGGTACTGAATCCTTTATGGAAGGTGAGACTGATTATAGTGCAATATTGACAAATCTAGAGAGGGATAATCCAGATGGTATTTATATAGCAGCAATGTATCAAGAAGCTTCTCAAATTGTTAGAGAAATAGACAGAATGGACTGGGATGTAGAATTGTTTGGCCCTAGTTCTGTATTTTCAATGGAGTTTTTAAAACTTGCTGGTGAAGCAGGAGAAGGTTTTGTGACAAATACAATATTTTACTGGGAAGAAGATAGAGCCGCAGTACAAAACTATGTTGAAGAATTTGAAAAAAGAGCTGGTAGAAGGCCTAATCTTCATGCAGCAGTGGCTTATGACTCAATGAATATTTTAGCTGATGCTATTGAAAGAGGAGGATTCGATAGATCTGATATTAGAGATGCGCTGGCTGAAACTGGTGAATATATGGGTGTAACTGGAAAAATTAAATTTACTGATGCTGGTGATGTTGTAAGAGATTATTTAATCTTAAAAGTTGTTGATAATGATTGGAAGGTTATTGAATAGATATAGTTATTTTTAATATAATTAGGCGCAGGATTAAAAGTCCTGTGCCTTGTCTATATAACAAGATAAGTAAAGGGGGTTTACCTTTTGTTCTGGATCAGACAGATTATTAATGGCATAACTCAGGGCTCTATATATGCGCTCATGGCAATTGGATATTCATTGATTTTTGGGAAACTACTTTTAGTTACTTTTGCTTTTGGTGAAATGGTGGTATTTGGAGTTTTTGTTAGTTACTATTTATACGCTATAGTAGGTTTAAATTTATTTCTTGCTATTATTATTGCATTACCAATATCATGGGGTTTAGGGATGTTGGTTGATAAGATATGTTATGAGAAATTTAGAGATGAACCTCGATTTTTAATGTTGATAACAACTATTGGGTTTGGAATATTTTTAAAGAGCTTTACTCAACTTATATTTGGTACTGGTTATCGTAGTTATCCAAACTTTATAGAAGGTAAAATAATAGTTGGTGGTGTTCGAATTACATATATTCAAATTTTTATTATTTTGACTACTCTATTATTATTATATGGGTTAAACTTATTTTTTAAGAAAACCAAACTTGGAGTAGGAATAATTGCACTTTCTAATGATCTTGATGCTGCCAAACTAGTTGGAATTAATGTTAATAAGTCAATTAAATTTGGCCACTCTCTTGGAGTTGTATTAGGAGTTTTCGGTGGCATGATGATGGTTTCATATTATAATGCAATAGGTGCATCTATGGGACCTATACTTGGATTAAAAGCTTTTACTGTAGTAGTTTTTGGAGGAATTACAAGTTTGCCTGGAGCTATAATTGGTGGATTTACATTAGGTATTTTAGAAAATTTATCAGTCGCAACTTTTGGGTCTGGGTATAAAGATATTGTAGCTTTTGTGATTTTAATATTGATATTAGTTTTAAGACCGTCAGGTCTTTTAGGTAAAAAAATTGATCTATTCTAATCTATTTTAATTGCTTAATAATTGCGTGAATAATTCAATAAAATAATTCACCGAGTAAACATCAATATGACACAGTCAAAAGATTTTTTGAGAGGTGAAAATAATGTTTTCAAATTCAAAGATATCTAATATAATTGGAAATTTAAAAGGAATTATATTGGAAAACAAACTTAAGATTTACTTAATTATACTAATATTAGCATTAATTTTCCCATTTATCACAAATAACCAGTATTACATTTATATAGGAGTATTAACGCTGATGTATATGATATTGGCTAGTAGTCTGAATATAATTGTGGGTTATACTTACCAATATTTAATTGGATTTGCAGGATTTTTTGCGATTGGAGCTTATACTACTGCTATAATCACAACTTCTTTTGAAGTAAACTTTATTTTTGTTTTTTTAATTAGTGGAATTATAGCATCTATTTTTGCATTACTAATAGGAATTCCCACCTCAAGGTTAGGAGGAATATTTTTTGCATTTGCTACTTTGGGTTTCGGGGAAATCATTAGACTTATTATAATCAATTGGGATACACTTACAAGAGGAACTTTTGGGATACCAGGAATACCACGTCCTAAATTATTTAACTTCATCATTAATACCAATACAAATTTCTATTTTTTTGCTTTATTAATTTTGTTAGTTCAGCTTTTTATATCATATAGAGTTATTAATTCCAGGGTAGGAAGAGCCTGGTTGTCATTAAAAGAGAATTCAGAGGCTGCCAAGGCAATGGGAATAAAAATAGCGAAATATAGAGTATTAAACTTAATGTATGGAACTTTTTGGGCAGGAATAGGCGGAGCTTTTTATGCTTATTTTACTCAATATGTAAGTCCTGACACTTTTGTTTTAGATGAAGGATTTAGAATATTTGCGATGGTTTTAGTAGGAGGAATGGGAACATTAATTGGGCCCATAGCAGGTAGTGGCTTATTAACCATATTACCTGAGTTAGTCCGAGAATTTGCCAGATATCAGCTAATTATTTATGGTGTAGCGATATTATTAATAATCCATTATCGTCCACAGGGTTTATTTGGGGCAAAAGAGTTAGCCCAAGCAAAAGTAAAAGATGAAAAATAGGCTTAAAAAGTAAAAATTATTTCTTATAATAAAAGAAGTAAAGGGGTGATTATATGGCGACTATTTTAAAGACTGACAAAGTTTGTAAATATTTTGATGGCGTAAAAGCTGTTGATAAAGTTAGTATAGAGGTCGAAGAAGGAATAATTTTAGGGATTATCGGGCCTAATGGTGCTGGTAAAACTACTTTATTTAATGTTTTAACAGGTATGCTTGCCGAAACAGAAGGTAAAGTGATTTACAAAAATAAAGATATTACAAAATTATCTCCACAAGATATTACAAATATAGGTATGTCCAGAACATTTCAAAATATTAAGCTTTTTGACCATTTGTCTGCACATGAAAATGTCAAAATAGGTTTTCATACAAAAACAAAAACTGGGTTTATTGATGCAATATTTAAAACTAAAACATATAATAATGATGAACAAAAAGTAAATGAAAAAGGTATAAAGCTTTTGAAAAGAGTTGGTTTGGCTGAAAAACAGGAGATTTTAGGGCAAAATTTATCTTATGGTGATAAGAGAAGATTAGAAATAGCAAGGGCTTTGGCTGTTGAGCCTGATCTCTTATTGGTTGATGAACCAACTGCTGGAATGAATGCCAAAGAAACAAGAACAATAGTCGAATTATTAGATAAACTTAATGATGAGGGAATAACCGTGATAATCATTGAACATGATATGGGTGTTATTATGAATTTGTGTGATGAAATTGTAGTTTTAAATGATGGAAATGTAATTTCTCGAGGAGATCCAAATTACGTTCAAAATGATCCTGCTGTTCGGGAGGCTTATCTTGGTAAAGGTGCTTCATAAAATATTCCTATAAAATTTAATTTTATTTAGGAGGTGGAAATCATTTGTTAGAAGTAAAAAATTTAAGTGTAAGTTATGGACCGATTAATGCAGTCAAAGGTATTAGTTTTAAAGTTAATAAGGGAGAAATTGTTACTATAATTGGCTCTAATGGAGCTGGGAAAACCAGTACTTTAAGAAGTATTTCTAATATAACACCTAAAGCTGGTGGTAAGATTAAATTTTTCAATGAAGACATAACTAATCTACCGTCTCATAAAATTGTAGAAAAAGGGATATGTCATGTTCCTGAAGGTAGGAAGATTTTTGGTAATTTAACAGTAGAAGAAAATTTATATATGGGAGCCTATGTAAAAACCAATCAGGCTGAAAAAGAATTTGAAGAAAATAAAAGACAAGTTTACGATCTTTTTCCCAGATTAGAAGAGAGAAAAAAGAATGATGGGAAAAACTTAAGTGGTGGGGAACAACAAATGCTTGCTATAGGAAGAGGTTTGATGCTTAATCCTAAGATAATGATGTTGGATGAACCTTCATTAGGGTTGGCTCCTATGTTGGTTGAAAAAATATTTGAATTGATTGAAAGAATTAATAAGGAACTGGATACTACTTTCTTATTAGTAGAACAAAATGCAAAAAAAGCGCTTCAAACTGCGGATCGAGGTTATGTAATTGAATTAGGTAAAATAAGTAAAGAAGGTAATTCAGAAGAATTACTGGATGATTCCAAATTGGTTGAGGCTTATCTGGGTGTATAAAGTTAAAGTATAAATTATATGCACTTTACCTAAGTTATAGATGATTTATATTTCTTTTAAGATATAAAATATTAAAGGAGGAAAAATAATGACTATTAAAAATGAAAAATCAATTAAAGAAGAACAAGTGGAAGAATTAAGGGGGCATCTTGAACATCGAGCAACCTGGTTTTATTTTCTGGTAGAAGAAGCTTGTAATCATGGACTTGAGATGGAAGACTTTGCTAGAACTGCTATTGGAAAAGTTGGAGAGTTTCATGGCGATAATAAATTGGTAGATACTGATAGTCTTGAAGAATTTGCTGAAAATTTCCTGTCAGAAAACGTAAGAAAAATATTTGAAATGGATGTTGAAATAAAAGGAAACCAACTTATAGTAGACTTTCATTATTGTCCTTTAGTAGCCGCATGGATGAAACATACAGATGATGAAGATAAAATAGATGTTATGTGTGATATAGCTATGGAAGGTGACAGAGGGATAATCAGTACTTACGACAAATTTAATTATGACTTACAAAAAACAATAGCTTCTGGTGATGAATTTTGTCGTTTAGTAATTACAAAAAGAGAATAACTTTTGATAGCTAAATTTTTATTGTGTATACCAGTTAAGATTGTTAAGTAAATTTATTGAAAGAAGGTTAATATATTGTACTAATTTCTATTAAACTTTAAAGATAGGTTAATATCTTTGGTTATTAAAAATCAAATTTTTCCTGACAAACATAAGTTCTAACCTAAGGAGGGAAAAAATGAACAAAAAAATATTAAATAACCCAGAAAAAGTTGTAGAAGAAATGGTTGAAGGTATGGCCATGGCTAATCCTAATAGACTGAAAAAAGTTAATGGTTTTAATATATTAATTAGAAGCAAAAAAAAGCAAGAAAGGGTTGCTTTGATTAGTGGAGGAGGCAGTGGGCACGAGCCTGCTCATGGAGGTTATGTGGGACCAGGAATGCTGGATGCTGCTTTAGCAGGTCCAGTATTTACTTCTCCCAATCCTAGGTCAGTATTGAAGGCTATAAAAGAAGTTAAAACAAATGAAGGAGTTTTACTAATAATCAAGAATTATTCCGGTGATGTAATGAATTTCAAGATGGCTGCTCAGAAAGCTCAAGATGAAGGAATAAAATGTGATTATGTTATTGTGAATGATGATATTGCCATCAATAATCCTGAAGATAGACGTGGTATTGCCGGGACAATTTTTGTTCATAAAATAGCAGGGGCAGCTGCTGATGCTGGGTATAATTTAGAAGAAACAAAAGAGGTTGCCAACAAAGCAATTAATAATATCAAATCTAAAGGGGTTGCCTTAGCCCCATGCTATTCTCCTGGTTCTGGAAGACCATCTTTTGAAATTGGTGAAAATGAAATGGAAGTTGGTCTTGGTATTCATGGAGAGCCTGGAGTAGAAGTACAAGAGTTGAAAAGTTCTCGAGAAATTTGTAAAATGATTACAAATAATATTTTAGAAAAGATGGAATATGATAAGAATTCTCAATTCTCTTTAATGATTAATTCTTTGGGCGCTACTCCTCTGATGGAATTAAATGTAATGGCTAAAGATACTCTTGAATTATTAAAAAATAGAGGGTTGACAATATATAATTGTTATGTGGGTAATTTTATGACATCAATGGAAATGAAAGGTGCTTCTCTAACATTATTTAAACTTGATGAAGAGTTAAAAAACCTTTTAAATCATCCTGTTGATGTTTCCATAAAACTGTAGGTGATTATTGTGAATACTAAAAAAGAAATAAAAATTGATATAATGGTTGAGGTAATAGAATATATTTCAAATAAAATTGTTAATAATTGTGATAAGTTATCAAAACTAGATGGTAAAATTGGGGACTCTGACCATGGAGAAAATATGAAACGGGGATTTAAAAATGTTATAAAAAACAAAGAAAAATTGAAGAAAAAAAATACAGTCAGGGAATTATTTAATGAGATTGGAGAGATTATAACATTTAATGTAGGAGGAAGTGCTGGCCCTTTATTTGGTAGATTATTCAGTGACTTTGGTAGTAGTTATGAAGAACATAAGTATTTTACGATTGAAATGTTGCCGTCAGCTATGAATTCGGCTTTGAATGGTGTGAAAAAACTAGGGGGAGCAGATGTTGGTGATAAAACCATGGTTGATACAATAGCCCCTGTAGTTGATTTTCTAAATGAAGTTAATTTAAGTGAATTAGAATGTAATATTCTCCTTATCAAACTTAAAGAAGAAGCAAGAAAAGGGCTTGAATCTACAAAATTAATTTCTGCTAGAAAAGGCCGAGCAAGGTATCTAAATGATAGAAGTATTGGCCATATGGATCCTGGCGCTTACTCTTGTTATTTAATTTTTGAAGCAGTTGAGGAATATTTTAATGATAATACTGAGGAGGTATGAGGTTGAAAAAATTTATTAATAAGCCTGAAGACTTTGTTGATGAAATGATAGAGGGTATATTAATGGCCTATCCCAATTTTTATAAAAAAGCTAAAGATAGCTTACGGGAAATAGTTAGAAGTAATTCGCCTGAACAAACAAAAGTAGCAATTGCAACTGGAGGAGGCTCTGGTCATTTGCCTGTTTTTTTAGGTTATGTAGGAGAAGGATTATGTGATGGAGTTGCTGTGGGAGATGTTTTTGCTTCTCCCAGTGCAAGAGAAATGTACAATGTTACAAAAGCAATTGACGGAGGCAAAGGAGTTTTATATTTATATGGTAACTATGGTGGTGATGTCATGAACTTTGATATGGCTGCCGAAATGGCTGAAACTGATAACATTGAAGTTGAAACAGTATTAGTTCGTGATGATGTGGCTTCTTCGAAAAATATTGAAAAAAGAAGAGGAGTTGCAGGATTATTTTATGCTTATAAAATTGCTGGAGCCGCTGCTAATAATGGTAAAGATTTGCAAGAAGTTAAAAGTTTTACCGAAGAAGCTTTAGATAATACTCGTAGTATGGGTGTGGCACTTTCACCTTGTACTATCCCAGAGGCAGGAGAGCCCACATTTAAAATTGCTGATGATGAAATGGAAATAGGAATGGGAATACACGGTGAACCTGGTATTGAGCGAACAACTTTAAAACAGGCTGATAAAGTAAGCAATATAGTTATAGAGAAGATTTTAGCTGATGGTCCTTATGAGAAAGGGGATGAAGTTTCTATATTAGTAAATAGTTTGGGCGCAACTCCCTTAGAAGAACTTTATATTATTTACAATAAAGTAAAAGACATTTTAAAAGGTAAGGAGATTGAAGTATATAACAATTATATTGGAAATTATGCTACTTCCTTAGAAATGTCAGGTATGTCAATTTCCTTAATGAAATTAAATCCTCAACTGAAAACACTTTTAGATGCGCCTGCTCATTCACCCTTCTTTAATCAACAAGATTTAAGAGATAATTAAGGAGGAATAAAATGAATATTAATATAGAAGATCTTCATTTAATCATTAATAAACTGGAACAAGAAGCGCTAAATAATAAAAAGAAATTAATTAAATTAGATGCAGCTTTAGGTGATGGAGACTTAGGAATTACAATGGTTAAAGCTTTTTCTGCAGCTAAAAATTATATGGAAAGTTACGAGGAACAAGATATTGGAAAGGCATTAAAAAATATTGGTTTTGAAATTGCAAATGAAGCTGCTGCTACAATGGGAACTATAATTGCTAGTGCTTTTATTAAAGCGGGGAAAAGTGCTGCATGTGAAAAAAAATTAGATTATAAAGACATATTAGACTTAACTGAACTGGCGATTGAGGGGATTAAAGAAAGAGGTAATGCGGAATTAGGGGATAAAACTATTTTAGATTGTCTTATTCCTGCATATGAATCTTTCAAACAAGCGTATGAAAAAAATAAAAATTTACAGGAAGGATTAAATGAAGCACTTATAGCTGCTGAAAAAGGAGTTGAAAAAACAACAGATATGGTTTCCAGTCATGGTAGAGCACACTATTATGGTGAAGAGTCTAAAGGCAAGAAAGACCCAGGAGCTGTAGCAGCTTTAATTTTTCTAAAAAGTATTAATGAATATATTCAACAAAAATAAGCATTATATACAAGATATTTAAAGATGGGTTTAGACTAATAATATAAAAAAACAAAAATCAAGTTTAACAAAGATTAGCAAACTTATTATAATTAATTTAATCAATAACCATAAATGTAATATTGGCAGTGATATAAAATACTTATATTTTTTTAAAAAATATCTTAGAGTTATAAATTAATATGTAAGAAAAATAAAAGAATATAGTCAGTTTAACCAGGGTGTTTTTAAAACTAGAAAAATTTATTTTACTTTAAGATAACTTTGTAGATAAAACAAATATAAGATTGAATAATTTATATTTAATAAAAAAAAGTATGCAGAATTAGCACCTAAATATACTGGGTTTAATCGATTAGTGAAAATGTGTGGTAAAATGGTAAGAAGGGCCCAATTATAATATATGTTTGTTTCCAAACTTTTCTCACAAGTTCTAAACCTTGTTTATTATTCAGTTTTAGTCAAGAGGTCAGCACTTTATTTTTAATTTTTATCAGTTTACACAATGTTATAACATATAAGCAAAAATAAACAACTTTATACAAAAAAATTTTGTGATTTTAGAATGTAATAATCAATCTTGATATTTAAAAATAATAAAGGGGGTTTGATCATAATTTCTGACTTTGTATATATTGGTAAAAAGATAATAAAAGAGAGAAGAAGGCGTGGTTGGTCTCAAAAGGTTTTATGTGATAAGGCAGATGTTTCTCCTTCGTTATTAAGTCAAATCGAAAATGGAAAAATTAATCCTTCTTTAAAGTCTTTGGATAAAATTGCTTCTGCTTTTTCAATTCATATTTCGAAATTATTTATTGATTATAATAGAAATGAACATAGTATGCATTTTACAAAAGATGATCATATGATAATTAATGATGAAGGCAAAAGGACTTTAGAATTATTGATGCCTGAAATGGAATCAATGAAAACTGTGTTACTTACACTCAAACCTAAGGCTATAGACCATGATTATACTAAACATTCTGGTATAGAATTTGTTTATGTTTTCCAAGGAGAAATCCAGGTTATTTTTCAAGAATTTAATGAAAAGCACAAATGTTCTGCTGGCCAAACAATAGTATACCACGCAATTAGTCCACACAAATTGATTAATCTTTCTGATAAAACAGCTAAGTGTTTTATTGTCAATTTGCCTAAAACAGATAATATAAACTTAAATTCCTGATTTTTCGTGGTGATAATAATATAAATAATGGGATAATCTTAATATAAAAAACCATCTAATCTAAAAAAATATTATTTAAACAATAGGTAAAAAAGACTGCATTATGGAAAAGACAAATAAAATAGCAATCAACTCAACTTTCAACAACTAGATTTTAAGCTAAATAAAAAGGCTGTCTTATTAATTAAAAAATAAAGAAATATGTACAAACAGATTAAATCTTTTATCTAAAAAGTAATTAGAAGATATTTTTCTGATAATAGAGTTAAAAAGTTTAATGGAGAGATTATTTTTTTCATTTTATTGGAGGGAAATTTATGGTCTTATCAAAAGAGGAGTTCAATAAATATATAGCGATATTAAAAAAAGAATTAAAACCTGCTATGGGTTGTACTGAACCAATAGCTATTGCTTATTCAACAGCAAAAGCTAAAAAAATATTAAATAATGTTCCAGATTCAATAAATATCAAATGTAGTTCTAATATTATTAAAAACGCTGATGGAGTAACTGTACCTAATTCAGGCAAGTTAAAGGGAATTGAAACGGCTGCGATTCTGGGTGCTTTAGGTGGTAACTCCGAAAAAGAGCTAGAAGTATTGACTGATGTAACGAAACAAGATGTAATAAAAACAAAGAAATTGCTAAATACTAACTATTGTAATGTAGAGTTGCTAGAAAGTAAAGCCAAACTTCATATAAAAGCATACGCATATTATGAAGATGAAAAAGTAATGGTTGAAATGTTAAATGAGCATACAAATATAGTGAAAATTATCAAAGATGACAAGTTGATATTTGAAAAAGACGCAAAATTAATATCAGAAGATGAAAGTAAAAAAAATAAAAAATACATGAGTGTAAAAAAAATAATTGAGTTCGCAAATAATGTTGACATAAAAGAGGTAAGTGATATTATTAAACGTCAAATAAAATATAATTTAGAAATATCAAATGAAGGAATAAGTAATGATTATGGTCTAAATGTAGGCAGCACAATATTAGAATCAAAAAAAGATTCCATTGAAGCAATACTAAAAGGATATAGTGCTGCAGCATCTGATGCAAGAATGAGTGGATCATTGTTACCAGTAGTTATTAATTCAGGCAGTGGAAATCAAGGTATCACAGTTTCTATACCTGTAATAAAATATGCTGAATATTTGAATATTGGAAACGACAAACTTATCAGATCATTGATAATAAGTAATTTAATATCAATTTATATAAAAGGCAAAATTGGCATATTGTCTGCATATTGTGGTGCAGTTAGTGCAGCAGCTGGAAGCGGTGCTGCCTTTACTTATTTAAGTGGTGGAGGATACAAAGAAATTTCCGATACAATTACAAATACTCTAGGTAATACATCTGGAATATTATGTGATGGTGCAAAGCCATCATGTGCTGCTAAAATTGCTTCTTCTATTGATTCTGCTATTCTAGCTCATAAATTAACAATGGCTAATAAATCTTTTGGACCAAATGAAGGGATAATAAAAGATAATATAGAAGATTCTATAAATGTCATTGGTAAAATTGCAGATAAAGGAATGAATAATATTGACAAAGAAATATTGAAAGCCATGTTAAACGACAATAAGTAAAGGATTCCCTATTTTATAGATATGTTTAAAATCTTAAAAGACCGCAAGATTTTCAATTCCATTAATTATTGTATATTATTAGTGCAGCTAAAATCCCTATTAAATTTCGGTGAGTTTTATATATAGGATGTCTTATTATTTAGTGGTATCTGATAATAAAGTATTTTACAGAATATAATTATATAATGTTTATTTGTTTTTTTTAATTTTCAAAGAAATACATATTTTTATAGGATAATAAGCTGAAATTCAAAGTCCTTTGCGTATGGTATTTTAAAACTTATCATACTAAATTAACTATGATAGGAATATTTATTTTAATAAATTTTCATATTTAAATAATATATTTAATAAAAAAATTGTTTTGGATAATAAGAGTTTGATTTATCTTGATGATAAGAAATTTAATCGGAAGTTACTAAATTATAATATATTTACTTGAATTTGAATATAATTATTTTAGATAAACTATTATTATGTGTTTTAATTATCTAAGGTTATATGTTTTGTTTTAAGGACTTTTAGCTTTTTATAGTGTTTTTTGGCCTCTTCGCTATTTTGTGTGGGTAATTTAATTTCATATTAAAACTATAATTTCATTTTTCATATTCATTTCTGTTTCCAAATATGGTACACCTTTTCCTACTATTAAAAGGAAACAGAAAGGGTGGATTTAATGTATAACAATATTGATTTATTTACCAAAGCCTTAGGTATTGAAAAACCTTGGAAAATAGATAAACTTAATTTTGATAAGAAAGCAAAAAGATTAACTATATATATTTCTCATGTTAAAGGAGCTAAATTACCCCGTAAGATATGTGGTGATAAATATGGTATTTATGATACTACTAAAAAAAGAACCTAGAGAAATTTAAACTTCTTTCAACATAAAGCCTTTATTCACTTCAGCATTCCCCGCATTAAGTGTAAAGAGCATGGAGTCCTCCAGGCAGAAGTATCATGGTCAAGACCAAGATCAGGTTTTACTTGACTTTTTGATGCTTTTATTATTAAGTTAGCTTCTTATATGACTGTTAATGAAATATCTCAATTGGTTGATGAATATTATACTAGACTTCAAAGAATAATTAATCATTAATGTTGATCAAGCAAGAGTTAAAGAAAATTATTCTAATGTTGAAGATATTGGTATTGATGAAACATCTAGCAAAAAGGGTCATAATTATATTACCCTATTTGTTGATTTAGAAGAATCTAAAGTCCTTTATGTTGCTGAAGGTAAAGATGCTTCAACTATTGATAGATTTTATTTTGATTATATTTTGCATCAAGGCAAGCCAGAATCTATAAAAAACATTTGTTGTGATATGTCACCTGCCTTCATTAAGGGTAGCGAAGTTAATTTTCCCCGGACTAAAATTACTTATGATAAATTTTATGTAATGAAAAATATCAACGAAGCTGTAGATCAAGTTAGACGTGAAGAAAGATATGAAAATGAATTTCTTAAAAGAACACGCTATATTTGGCTTAAAAATCCTGAAAATTTAACTAAGAGACAAAAAAAATATTTGCATCTTTATCTAAGATGATTTTAAAAACACTAAGAGCATACAATCTTAAATTGGCTCTTAAAGAATTCCGGGAAATAGACGATCTAACAACAGCTGCCAGCTATTTGCAAAAATGGTATCTATGGGCTAAAAGAAGTCGTTTAGAACCTTTTAAAGAAGCAGCAGAATTTATTAATCGGAACTGGCAAGGAATAATGCAATATATTACAAGTAAAATTAATAATGGTATATTAGAGGGTAAAAATAGTGTTATCCAAACTGTAAAAAGGAAAGCAAGAAGATTTAGAAATACAAAGAACTTTATCACAGCGATATATTTAAAATGCAGTAAATTAGACTTTGACTTACTTCAAGCACGAGCTCATGATTAAATTAATTTTCGTAATTGTAATGGAAAGCCATTTTAAAATTTTTGTCAAGGCCGGACTTTAGTCCGTAAAATTTAGCCTTTAGAAAAATTTATAAAATGATTTATACTATCAAAAGAGAATGAATTAACAAAATATAAAAACTCAATTACCAATATTGTTAAATTATACCAAATGTCTTACCCACACAAAATAGCGAAGAGGCTTTATTATTAATCTTTCTATACGTTTAATATTATAATTATAGCCTTCTTTTTTAAGTTTTTTGTGTATACGGGGACTACAATATGTGTCCAGGTATTGCCAGGATATTTCAGCTATTTTTAGTTTTTTATTTTTTAATTTTCTATTGCTGGAGTTTTATTTAACCGGCTGTAATATTTTGAGTAAGGAAACATTTAATACCTGACACATCTTCTTCACAGGAAATTGGTCATTGTGTTCCCGGATATAACCATAAATTACTTTGGTTTCTTTGAGAAGATAGCCACTGCTTTTTTTAATATATCACGTTCTGTTTGAGTTTCTCTTGGTTTTTTCAACCTGTGCACTTCCTCCTGTTCAGGAGTTAGTTCCTGTTTACCTTTTCCAGGAAAAGAGAGATCCCCTTTATTACTGTAATCTCGTTTCCATTTGGAGAGATTATATGAACTGGTACCTAGATTTTCAGCTACTGCTTTGATAGTTTTATTAGAATTAAAACACAGTTCGACTGCATCACACGTTTGAATT
>JAGXLU010000040.1 GCA_018334565.1 Halanaerobiales bacterium
TTAATCTATAAGGTGAAAGTCCTGAATTCCGAACACGATTTAAAAATTAGCTGAAGCCAAGGGTGTCGTGGGCGACCACGAATCTGAAGGAAGTCTAAAGCAAAATTTCGGTCCGAGGTACTTAAATCACATTTGAGGCTAACTATAACTGGATGAGTTTGCAACACAAAACAAAGTCCTTATCGTGCGAAAGTTATTACAGTAAATGTGACGGATATATGAAATGAAAGATTAAGTACTTAACCTGTGAGATCTCATGGACACATTATATATGTGGTTGAAATAAGATTTATCATGAGAAGTCAGTTCCTGTCATAGTACTGATACGTCATTAGAAATATTGACTTTGGAAGGACAGGACGATAATTATTTATTTAGTGGTTAACTTCATAGAGCATAAAGAACACAGCCAACCTCTAATTAGGGCTTCTTAATTGAAAAGGGAATGGAATTTCCCAATAAATATTAAGAGCGTGGAGTGTAATATGGGAGTTAATACAATCGAAATATTTATAGATAATTATTGAACCGCTGTATACGAGATCCGTATGTACAGAGGTGTGGGAGGTCGGTAGATAAACTAATCATCTATCTCCTACCCGATTCTCTGAAAGTAATAAATCAGTCAGAATAAGAACTATTAGAATAAAGCTAATAAAGATAGCAGGGAAAATAGTAAAAACCGGTAGATATATTTATTACAAACTTGCCAGCAGCTGTCCTAACAAAAAGTATTTTTTTAAAGTTTTATCCAACATACAGAAATTAGAGTTCGCCTGATTAAATGACTTATTCTAATGGAAAATCTTATAAAAAAGTAAAAACATTAAAACCCACAGGCTATCTAGCTCTAATTTTAATAACAATATTTAACAATTGGAGTAATTAATGATTATCGGACTCAAATTGACAATATTACTTGATTTAATTGATCATTTGAGTTAATTTTGAACGACTTTATTAAAAAAGTCTTTTTTAAAAGTGTTGTGAATAATTCAGGATTTATAATATACATATATGCTGTAAATGAGTAAATTTAAGCTGAAAATATATTAGATGTAAATATAAAAACAAACCTCTTGTTCTTAACAAATATTTGAGGGTGAATAGTTCACTATGAATATTATATTTTTATTAACTTATCTTTTTACTCTACCAGAAGCATTACCTGCCGCCAAGGTCTTCACTTCTTTTATACTTACATGATTAAAATCGCCTGGTATTGATTGTTTTAAACAAGAAGCTGCTGCACCAAATTCTGCGCTTTCTTGTAGTGATTTATTTTTAAGCCTCGAATAAATTAAGCCTCCTGCAAAAGAATCTCCACCGCCAACTCTATCTACTATATGAATATTATATTTTGACGATTTAACAAAGTTTTCTCCATTATATAAAACTATTAACCAACCATTATAAGAAGCACTATGGCTTTCCCTTAAATGGCTGCCCACTAATTCCAGATTAAATTTATCAATTAATTTCTGAGCAACTTCTTTATATCCTTCTATTTTTAATTGACCACTAGTTATATCTGAACCACTTTTAATATCAAACACCATCTCTGCATCTTCTTCATTTGCAATTACCACATCAACATATTTCATCAGATCAGTCATTATTTTTTTTGCTCTATCTCTACTCCATAATTTTGCTCTATAATTAAGATCACAACTTACTTTTAAACCATTTTCTTTAGCTGCTTTTACAGCTTGTTTGGTTATAGAAGACATATTTTCACTAAGTGCTGGAGTAATACCAGTAAAATGGAACCAATCTGCTCCTGAAAATATTTCATTCCAATTGAAATCATTTTTTTCTGCTTCAGCTATTGCAGAGTGAGCTCTGTCATAAATTACATTTGAAGGCCGTTGACTAGCTCCACTTTCACAAAAATATATTCCTAGTCGATTTCCTCCTCTTGCAATATAAGTTGTATTCACTCCATATCTTCTTAGCTCATTATAGGCTGCTTGCCCCATAGGGTTATCAGGTAATTTAGTTACAAAATTAACATCAACTCCATAATTAGCTAAAGATACTGCTACATTAGCTTCTCCTCCACCATATATTATATTAAACTTATCTGTTTGAATTATTCTCCGATTAGATGGTGGTGTTAATCTCATCATAATTTCTCCAAATGTTATAACCTTTTTATCCATTAATTTTCGCCCCTTTCATTAAATTAATTATAAATGATTATATTTCTTTTCTTGCTTGTTTAATCTTTTTTATAAATTCTTTAGCAGTATTAGTTATTCTGTCATAATTTCCTTCCTTAGCTCCTGCTAATAAAGCACTTCCGACTCCAACAGCAAAACTTCCTGCTTTTATCCATTCAGCAATATTATCTAAATTTACTCCTCCTGTAGGTAATAAAGGAGCTTGTGGTAAAGGACCCTTTATTGCTTTTATGATTTTAGGGCCAAATAGTGTTGCCGGAAATATTTTAACTACATCAGCCCCTGATTCCATTGCTTTTTGTACTTCTGTTACACTCATTGCACCAGGAATTACAGGTTTTTGATATCTATTTGCCATCCTTATTGTATTTTCATTAAGAGTTGGACCGACTATGTATTCAGCACCTGCTAAAATGCAGGCTCTAGATGTTTCTGCATCTAAAACTGATCCGGCTCCAATTAAAATCTCATCTTTATTATAATTATCTGCTAACTCTTTGATGACATCTATAGCACCTGGTACTGTCATTGTAATTTCTATAGCTGTTAATCCTCCCGTCTTAACAGCTTCAGCAATTTTTAAAGCTTTTTCAGGATTATCTGCCCGTATTACAGCGACTATTCCAGTTTCTTCAATTCTTTTTAAATTTTCAAATTTATTCATTCTTATTCCTCCATTTCAATTTTTTAATACATATTTACATCAAATGTTAATTATCCAAACATATCTTATGAATTATTGATTATATGTTGTTTTTAATTATAATAAATATATATGCAATCACAATCTCTTATTTTTTTAGTTGTCTTTGATGTGTTGTGAAACAGTATAATCAGCTAGATAATTGCATCACTAATAACATTTTAGAAGTTTTGAAGTCATTATTAGTATTAATAATATCTATATAATAATTTTAGCTAATTATCAATTTCTATATTCAAAAACCAATCATAGTTTTCATTTGCTTTAACAGTAGATACTTTATCCCATTTGTTGGCAATATTCACTCCGTCAAATGCACCTGTACATGGTTCTAAAGCAACATTATATTGATCCATAAAACCTCCTTTATTAACCCATATTCCGAGATATGGGACCTTTTTAATTGGGTATAATAAAGTTATCATATCACCATATTTCTTATCATATAATGAGGCCCAACCCTCTTTAAGCTCTTCCTGTACATAATATTTTTCGCAAAATTTAACCGATTTAGAATATATTTTTGACATATCATATTCATCTTCTGAATTAGTATTAGCTACTGGCCAGGAATGGATTTCTCCATATTTACCCAGCCGTTTACTATCATTATAAACATTCATAATTTTATTAACCGTTTTAGGAAGTATGATTTCTGTAGTTTCACCAAAATTAAATAAAGGGTGTGCAGCCCAAATAAAATCAAAATTATAAGCAGAGTAATTTTTTACATTATAATCTATATGTAAACAATTTTCATTTTTTATTTTTATGTTTTTTTCTAATTTATAGGGAAATCTTATACCATGTACAGATAAAAATATTGAATCGTCTTTTAATTCATAATTCCAAGGTATTGACCATACTTCACCGTGATCAGGTACTTTTATACCTTTCCATGGTTTCCGAGGATAATAACATTCATCAATAGTGGGAAACATATCATCAAATCCACTACAATCACCATTATCAAAAAGCATAGCATATTCTGGTCTTTTAAATTTATTCTTTTCCGTTTGATACAGATACTCTTTTTGTTTTACTTTGTTAAATATTGATTGTATTTTTCCCCCGGATTGTGGTAATAGTTTTATCTTAAGTTTTTGACTTTCTAAAGTTACACATGATATATCTTTATATTTCCCCTTATATATTTTCACACTCAATGTTATTATCTCCTTTATATAAATTACATTTAGTATCTTTAAATATACGAATTAATACCATGCATTTTCAATTCCTGTTTGAACATAAGCCTCCAAATTTTTCAATGGAGTACCATATTCCAGAAAATCAGCAGATTGCAAAATAAACTTGCCACCTGATTTACCAGTTTTTATTGTTTTTTCAGTTGTTTCTTTAATCTGAGTGATAGTGCCTTCTTTTAGTACATTAATCTGATCTACTCCACCTATAATTGCATAATCCCCATCAATAATTTTAATTGCCTTCGCTAGGTCTGCATCACCCAGTGTTGGAGGTGGTGAAAAAGGTTCTACTAGTTTACAGCCAAGTTTTTTATAGGAAGCAACAAGATTCATTATTTCGCCACAATTATGATACATTGCTGGAATTTTGTTACTTTGACAGATATCTATATATCTTTTTTCATAATCTAATATGTGTTCTTCATATATTTTTTGCCCGACAAAACCACCTGCTACATTGCCACCTAAACATATTACATCTGGACATGCTTCTTTTACAGTTTCGGTATAAGGTGTGATTTTTCTAGTGGCATAATTCATCAATTTTTTATAAAAATCATTATCATATAGAAAAACAGAATATATATCAACCAAAGGAACTAAAGTAGATATATAATTAAAGGGTCCCCCAGGTACCCATATACCAAGTATGCCATCATTGCCAAGAGTTTTCTTGATTTCTTGAATACTATTAATCATAATATCTTTCTTTTCTAATGGAAATTTTGGTTCATACTTTATAGCAATTTCAAGATCTCTTTGATTTTGAATAGGTTTTTTGGTACACGAATACATATATGTACCTTTTCTGGATTGATTAATGGAAAAATCTTGTGTTAATTCTCCCCCGGGAGTTTTAATAGTTGATCTTTTTATTAATGTCTTCCCTTTTTCTATTTCTTTGGTTTCCACTTGCCAGTTTTCTGTTTGTTGACTTACATCTAAACCACCAAAATAATAGGTTAATGGTACATTTTCATAAAAAAGCATACGGACAAATACATCTACACCCAGTTGTTTTTGAATTTCAATTACTTTTTTTTGAATCGTCAAATAGTCCCACGGATCTATATCAGGATAAACCTGATTTATAAAATGCCCCTGGTCCTGAATAAATAATGTAACAGGCACTCTATCCGGTAATTCACCTTTTATTACTTTTTTAAATCTCTCTCTTGAATTCAATATAATCCCCTTAATTTAAAATTATTTATAATCTTTTCTATCTACAAGAATCTTATTCTCGTTTTTACTTATATAATAATTTTTTTCAACATCCATTACAAGATGATTAATATTCTCTTTTTTAAATAAATTTATAAAAGTATTCACATTTACAGTATTATCTGTTACCAGACCATAATGCATTGGAATGACTAATTTTACTTCTAACCTTTCAGCTAATTCAGCAGCTTCACTCACATTCAGATTATTATATTTTCCATTAATACAGGAAATCATAATATCTATATTGTAATTTTTATATTCATATAATTTACTATCTAAACTTGTATCACCGGTAAAATACAATGTGATATCATTAATTTCAAAGATAAATCCCATACTATCTTCAGTATGATTGGCAAAAACTGTTTTGAATTCAACATCTTTGTATTTATATGAATTATTTAAGTTTAATTTTTTTACTCGGTCATCAGACATTTTCATATTTTTCATATGTTGATAGCTGGAATTAGGGCCATAAAATTTAGCATCAGAAAATGCATAAATTAACGGTAAAGTCTCCGGATCAGTATGGTCAAGATGGTCATGACTGCACAAAACAAGGTCTGGATGAAAATTTTCTATTATAAATTTGTTATACCACATACGTCGGGAAGGGCGACCATCATAGCGTTCTATAGAATTAGAATAATAGGGATCAATACAGACAATAGTGCCCTCGGTAGTTTTAATTACATAGCCAGTCTGGCCAATCCAGTTTAAAATAAACTCATTTTGTCCAACTTTATAATCTTCAATTTTTTCGATATGACTTTCTTCTTCATGCATAAACATAATTATCACCCTTTTTATGTTTTGTTCCGATTTAACATATCTAATACACTCCGGAAATCAGATGTTATCTCTTTGCATTTATTATAAAAAATACCGACATCAACTGAATAAGCAAAATACTGTACTCCTATTTTCCCCCAACGTCTTATATCATCTTTACTTTCAACAAAAGTCCCTGCAATTTTATTATTATCTCTTATTTTTTCTACTATTTCTTCCATTTTTGTTATTACTTCTTGATTATGAACTTGACCGGGAATACCCAATGACTGGGATAAATCATAAGGACCAATAAAAATAATATCTATCGTTTCTTCCTTAATAATATCCTCAAGGTTTTCAATACCTTCTATTCCCTCCAGGTGAGCAATAACTAATGTCTGTTCATTTGCTTGTGTAAAATACTGTTTTTTCTTTTGTTTATCTTGCTTAATTTCGGAATAATCAGCAGAACGTACATAACAGCAAACTCCTCTGTCACCCAGATCTCCATATTTTGCTGATGAACATAGTTTTCTTGCCTGTTTAGCGTTATTTATCTGTGGTACTTCTATGCCATGTGCTCCAATATCTAAAGTTTTTAATATTTCTGTTTTTTCATTTCTTGGTACCCGAACAATGGCATTTATACCTCTTACTTCTGCTGCTCTTATCATATCTTGAGTATTTTCTATGGATATTGGTCCATGTTCTCTATCGATAATTACAAAATCAAAGCCTGCTAAAGCAGAGATCTCTACTACCGCAGGATCACTAATTTTAAGAAAAGGGCCTATAACTAATTTATTATTATACAATTTTTCTTTTAATATATTCTTTTTAATTTTAATCACCTCATATTAAAACATAGCTATCATTAATTTAAATTATTTTCCGGTACTACAGGAAGAAGAGCGCCTCCATCAATATTTAAACATTCACCTGTTATATAACCTGCCTCTTTAGAAGCCAAGTATATTATTGCATGAGCAATTTCTACTGGTGAAGCAAATCTTTTTAAAGGGATTTTAGATTCAGCTTTAAACACCTCATCATTTTTGTCCCAGCCTACATCAGTATAACCAGGTGCTATAGCATTTACTCTGATATTATATTTGGCTAGTTCCATTGCAGCATTTTTAGTGAATTTGGTAAGAGCTGCCTTATTTGAAGCATATACACTAGCATTTGGCCAACAGCCCCCTTTATGATTAGAAGAAATATTGATTATCAAACCTTTTATATTATTTTTTACCATATTTTGAGCTGCTCTTTGAGTACAAAAATATGCTCCTTTCCAGTTCACAGATGTAATTCTGTCCCAGAAATCTTCTTCAACTTCTAATAAAGGAGCAAATTTACTTATACCTGCATTATTTACCATAAGATCAATATGACCAAACTCAGTAAAAAACTTTTCGAACATTTTATTTATTTCATTTACTTTCCCAATATCAGCCTGTAAACACAAACTTTTAGCACCCATCTCATCAATATTTTTACAGACTTTTCGGGCACCCTCTTCACTATTATTATAATTAACTCCTACATCATATCCATTTTCCGCAAGTAAAAGAGCTATACTTTTCCCGATACCTCTACCTGCACCAGTTACAAGAGCAACCTTATTATTTCCCATTATTCTCATCACCTTTTCCACTTTAATAAATATTTGTCTACATTATCATTTTTTTGAAATTACCATTCAGTAATTGTACCATCTTCATTTCGCCAAATTGGATTTTTCCAGTTTATATTTTCATCACTCATTGCTGTGACCTTTTCTTCATCTATTTCTATACCCAAACCTGGACCCTCCGGTATATCTACAAAACCATCTTTATAATTGAATACCTCTTTATTTTTAATATAATCAAGTAAATCATTTGTTTCATTATAATGCATATTAAGGCTCTGTTCCTGGATAAATGCATTAGGAGTACAGGCATCAAGCTGGAGAGCAGCAGCTAAATTGATTGGACCCAGGGGAGCGTGAGGAGCTACTGCAATATCGAAAGATTCAGCCATTGTTGCAATTTTTTTTGTCTCAGAAATACCGCCGGCATGTGATAAGTCGGGTTGTATTATGTCAACAAGCCCTTCACACATAATATGTTTATAATCCCAGCGAGAAAACAATCTTTCTCCCAGTGCTATGGGTATAGCACAGTTGCGTAAGTCTTTGATAGCTTCATAGTTCTCGGATAAAACTGGTTCCTCAATAAACATTAAATCATATGGTTCCAGTTTTTTTGCCAACACACGGGCCATCGCTTTATGTAATCGACCATGAAAATCAATGGCAATTTTAAAATCATTTCCTACTTCACTTCTAACTGCTGCAACTCTTTTAATTACTGAATCAAGTTTTGAAAAATTATCTATATAGCGTATTTCATCAGTAGCGTTCATTTTTACAGCTTTAAAACCAAGATTCTTCCTATTTTTAGCATAGTTTGCTACATCATTTGGACGGTCTCCTCCTATCCAGGAATAAACCTCTATTTTATTGCGGGTTTTTCCACCAAGTAATTCATATACAGGTGTTTGATAAAATTTTCCTTTTATATCCCAAAGAGCCTGATCTATTCCCGAAATTGCACTCATTAGAATCGGACCACCCCTGTAAAAACCTCCCCTGTACATTTTTTGCCAGAGATCTTCTATTTGTAAAGGATTTTCACCAACTATATATTCACTAAGTTCTTCTACAGCAGCTCGGACTGTATCAGCTCTACCCTCAACAATTGGTTCACCCCAACCAGATATACCTTCATCAGTTATTATTTTCAAAAAAAGCCAGCGTGGAGGAACTTTAAATAATTTTAAATCGCAAATCTTCATTTTAACACCTCTTCTTAACTACTGTGTTGCTTTAATTTATCAAGATATATAGCAATCAACAAGACTAAACCCCTGACAACATACTGATAAAATGTAGCTACATTTAATAGATTTAAAACATTTGAAATCATACCCATAATAAGTACACCAACTATCACACCACTTATTGTTGCAATACCACCTGCTAGAGATACCCCCCCAAGTACACATGCTGCTATTACATCTAGTTCTAGACCTTGGGCAGCATTAGGTTGACCACTGGTCATTCGGGAAGCAAGAATAACACCAGCAAAACCGGCCATAAAGCCCTGCAAGGTAAATATTGTTATTTTATTAAAATTGACGTTTATTCCTGCTAATCTAGCCGCACTTGTATTACCGCCAATTGCGAGTACATTTTTACCAAATACAGTATTATTTAATAAAACACCAAAGATAATAAATGATATTATTAAAATCCAGACAGGAGCCGGAATATCAAGAAATCTACTATTTCCTAATTTAAAAAATGCTGCTTCTCTTATTCCTACTGCCCTTCCACCAGATAAAATAAAAGTCATACCACGGAATATCATTTGTGTAGCTAAAGTTGTAATTAATGCATTTAAACCCAATACGGCTACTGAAAACCCATTTATGAGACCAACCAGACCACCTGCCAGTATGCCTGCTATAATACCTAACCATACATTCCCTGTACTATTAACTATAACTGCTACCATAACTCCTGAAAATGCAACAGTTGAGCCAACCGATAAATCAAAATCTCCACTACCAAGAGCAAACATCATCGTATTTGCTATTAAACCTATAGTTACTACCGAAAGAACAAGGCCAATCATGTTACGCATTGTTAAAAAATATGGTACAAATATTGATAGCACTATAAACATGACAGCAAATATCATAATCATACTATAATGATCATATAAATATTTAAATGTCATTTTCGCATTTTTTTTATTATCCATAATATCAATCCCCTAACTAATTTTTTTTTCAGGAAGTAGGTAATGCCATCGAAAGTAGTTTCTCTTCAGTGGCTTCTTCTCTATTAAGGGAACCTACAATACCACCATTCCTCATAACAATTATTCTATCTGCTACTCCCATAACTTCTGGTAATTCACTGGATACAAAAGCAATAGCTTTGCCTTTTTCCGCCAGTTGATAAATTATTTTATAAATTTCATACTTAGCACCTACATCTATACCTTTAGTTGGTTCATCCATTAAAAAAACTTCAATATTTTCACTTAACCAGCGGGAAAGTATAACCTTTTGTTGATTACCTCCAGATAAATATTTAATTAACTGTGTAGTGGAAGGAGTTTTTATATCTAAATCATCAATAAATTTAAGGGCTGTTTTTCTTTCTTTATTCTTATTGAGAAAAAAATTAGCTTTAAGCATATGTCTCCTACTGCTTATATTTATATTTTCACTTACAGAGCGCACACCGATAATTCCTTCATCTTTTCTTTCCTCTGGTAATAGGCAGATACCATTTTTAATAGCTTCCCGAGGACTACTATTATGAATTACCTCATCATTTACTTTTAACTCTCCTGCTTGTGCTTCAACATCACCATATATGAGTTTAAATAACTCACTTCTGCCAGCACCAACTAAGCCAAAAAAACCCACTACTTCACCTTTTTTTATCTTGAAGGATACTTTTTTAGAAAGGCCAGAACCATAAATATTTTTTACTTGAAAAAATGTTTTCCCTTTTGGCCGTGGCTCATATCCATAAATATCCTTTATTTCACGTCCAACCATTTTTTTTACAAGGATATCATCAGTCACTTCATTCATGTTTTTAAAGGTTTCAATATGTTTTCCATCACGAAAAACTGTACAACTATCACATAATTTAAATATTTCTTCTAATCTATGAGATACATAAATAATTGCTTTCCCCTGTTTTTTTAAATTTTTAATAATTTTAAACAGATGTTTAATTTCTTTTTCTGACAGAGAACTGGTGGGTTCATCAAAAGCGATAATATCAGCATTATGTAATAATGCCTTCCCTATTTCTATCATCTGCCTTTGACCAATAGATAAATTTTTAACTTTTGTATCAGGGTTAAAATCTTCCATAAGTATATTAATCTGTTCTCTTGCTTTTTCCATTAATTTATCTTGTTTAATAAAACCATTTTTTTGAGGAAATTGTCCGATCAGTAAATTCTCAGCAACTGTCATTTCGGGTACTAAGTTTAATTCTTGATATATAACTGCAATTCCAGAATCAAGAGAATCTCTTGTGCTAATAAAATCTTTTTTATTATCATTAATAATTATTTCTCCACCACTTGACTTATAAGCCCCACTTAATATATGTAACAAAGTAGATTTGCCGGCACCATTTTCACCAACCAACCCATGGATACTATTTTTTTCAACAGTAAAAGATACAGAATCAAGGGCTTTTACACCTGGAAAATTTTTGCTTATTTTTTTGAATTGTAAATAATCACTCATAAAAATTACTCCTCACTTTAAATTAATGAGAATAGAATGGGCACTTTTAAAGTGCCCATTCATCAATACTACTTTTTCTCTACTCAACAAATTCTTTGTAATTTTCTCTCGTTATTAATGTCCCAGCTGTCCATGTTACTTTGGGAGGTTTTTTCCCTTCAGTGATCCATTCATACATTAGTTTTGCAGTTCCATAACCGTGTTTTCTAGCATCTAGTTTAACAGAACCATAAAAACCTGTTGGTTCGTCCTTTTCAAATTCATTTACTGCAAATGTATCACCATTAATGCCAACTGATATAACACTTTCAGCACCAAAATTTTGACCTTCTAGAGCTCTTACTGACCCTATTGTTGTACTATCTGATGGTCCAAAAGAAATCCATTTATTAATTTCAGGATGCTTATTTATAGTTATATTTGCAGCATTGAAAGCTCCTTCAGCATCATCTTTTTCCATAGGACAATCATAAATATTTTCTTCAGGAAAACCTGCCTCCAATAAAGCGTCAGTTGCTCCATCTGTTCTATCTTTTAAAGTTGGTAATTGATCATAACTCATACGTAAACAACCAACTTCTTCCATATCCCAATCCTTTTTTTCTAACTGTTCTGCAAGTGTTTTGCCAACTAATTTACCAATCTCATATGCAGATATACCCATATGTGGAACTTCTTCCATTGGTTCTCCATCTGAATCAACAAAACGATCATCAACACTCATTACCTTTAAATCATTTGCTTTAGCTTTAGCTACTATTGCAGGTCCCAATTTAACATCTGGAGTACATATTACAAATCCTTGAGCTCCTTGTACAGCAATATTATCTATAGCAGTTAATACTTTACCTCCATCAGTGGCTCCGATTTTTATTACTTCAAAACCAAATTCTTCACCAGCTTGTTCTGCATATTCCCATTCATCTTGAAACCAACCTTCTTCAGGCATTTTTACTAAAAATCCAATTTTAACTTTATCTTCAGCTCCTGCAATAGATACCACACTTAAAATCATTAAACTAACTAAGGTAAAAACTAATAATTTTTTCACTTTTTGTCCTCCTTTTAGTATTCTTTATTATTTAAACAGGTAAAATATTTCTTATATTTATTATCACCCCCATAATTAAAAATCAATACAGTTAAACTTTTAAAACTACCAATTTTTCATACATATATCAGACATTCGTATGTTTAAATATAAATTTTTTATTCATATAACATTTTCAAATAATAGGCTTTTTCTTCTAACTCATCTTCAATATCAACTCCATTGTTTAATATATTATAGGCAGCATCAGCAACAAATTTTAATGCCTTGCCAAAAAGAGGATTGCTTGCATTTAAAATACGAGCTCTTTTCATCTGATTTATAAAAGTACTATAATAATCATGTTCCTTATAATCATGAGTAATTATAAACTCTTTTTGAGATGGTATAAGTCCCAGCTCCTTGAAATAAATATTACAAATTTCAGGATCACTAGTTAAAGAATTAATAATTTTCGCAGCAAGGTCTTTTCTTTCACAAATGCTGGAAATAGCCAGACTATGATTGCGAGTAAATGAAGAATATTTTGCTGAAGGACGAGATGGGTTTTCAATGACCCCAAAATAATCATCAATTTTTTCATATCCTGTTTTTTCTTTTAAAATACCTCTAATCCAAGGACCATCTTCTAAAAATACGAGTTTATCTATAACCAGCATTTCCCTTAAATTACGGACATCTGTCGCCCATACAATTTTGTTATCATCAACTAATTCTTTTAGCCAATTAAAAGCTTTAACTGCATTTTTACTATTAATAACTATTTTATTTTTCTCCCCAATAATGTCAGCCCCAAAACCTATCATAAAAGTATAAATATTATAAATTATATCCATATTTCTTGCTAATCCAAAAGGAAACACGCCATCATTGGCTGGATGATTAGTTACCTTATTGCAAATCTGTTTATAATTATCAAAAGTTAATCTTTTATCGAGATTTAAATCAAATTTTTCGGCTAATTTTTTATTATAAATCAACGCAGAAGGTCCTAGTCCCCAGGCAACAGAGTATAATTCATTTTTATACATTCCCCCTTTCAAATCTTTCTCAGGAAAACGACCAGCTAAATTATCAGCTGGTATAATGTCATCAAGGGGTTCAAGCAAACCCATGCTTGCCAGTGTACTAGTCCAATAATTATCAATTTGGACTATATCAGGAGAATTACCTTGTTGTACCATATTTAAATAAGTATTTTTGATATCTTCATAACTGGAATTTATATATTCTATTTCAAGGTTAGCATTTTTTTCTTCAAATATTTTAATTATTTCCTGGATAACCCTATTTCCTTCTTTCATTTCACCGACCCAGCCCAAAAATTTAAGCTTTATGGGATTACTGGTAACAAAAGTACCTTTTCCTTGTTTACGGATAAGAAGATCTTCTTTCACAAGAAGACCTACTGCTTGGCGAATAGTAGAAATTGATACATCAAATTCTTCCGACAGGGCTTTTTCCGAGGGTATTTCCTCATCTATTTTATATACACTGTTTGTAATTCTATTATGAATAATTTCATATATTTGTTTATATAATGGTTGATATCTTAATTTTTCAGTACTCATTTTATTGACTCCTTTTATCAACAGTCATTCGAATGTTATTAATTTTATTATATATTAATTACGTTTAATTTGTCAAATATTTTCAAATTATGGATAGTGTTAAGGTGATTTATTGATTTTAAAGTTTAATGTTTAATTACTATTTTTGAGTTTAGTAAATGACCAAATTATTTTTATAACTCTTCTATTCATATGAAATTTACAACTAGAGTTATAAAAATAAATATTCTAAAATAAGTATTTTTAGATACTTAATTGTATTTTTAGGTAATAATATTTTGATAGAATTATTTGTTTTTTGTTGCCTTTCCCCTAATTATAAAAAGCACCATAATAATAAAATCCATTTCTCTTCTTAACATATTTATTAAAATCTCAAACCATTCCAGATAATTTTTGCTATTATTACAGTGAAGGGAAATAGTTTTTCTCAAAAACTGTTCATCTAAAAACTGGTAAAAATAAAGTACATTGATAAAAATATTTACATAATAATTAATAAACAAACCAATATAATAATATTGATGTTTTATCAATAATCAACTTTTGTATAATAATTTACATACTTCTGTAATCAAGTAAAAATCAATAATTGTAGTTAAGTATTAGATTGGCATTAGATATTTAGGGAATAGGATATAACTGCCCACCATGTTCATCTATAAACCCCTTTAATTTAATCAATTCGCGTTTTGTCAACTCTAGATTATCCTTGTTCTGTTCAAATATATTCAACCCCTTATTAAGCATTCTTATGTCTCCTGGGCTAATTGCAGTATCAATATCTTGTGATAGGGTGAATCTTAATGCCAATTGGGCTAATTCATCATTGTCAAAAATGGGTTTATACCAGGTATTATAATTTTGCTTATCTTCATTTTGATGCCATCTTCTTTGAGCTAAAGATTTAATAGCTAATATACCTTTATTGGTTTCTTGAGCTTTTTCAATTAACTTTGGTCCCTGATTTTTATTAAACCAGTAATTCCAATTTATAGGAAACATGACAGTATCAAAATCAAAAGAATTCATTAATTTTATTGCTGCCCATTCACTGTGAGCTGAAAATCCAATGAAATTTACTAAACCTTTCTTTTTAGCTTCAACAATTGCTTCCAGAGCACCTCCATGTCCCAAAGCTTGATTTAAATCTTTTTGATTTGTCACTTCATGTAATTGATAAACATCAAAATAATCGGTACCTAAAACTTCCAAAGAATTTTCTAAGTCTGTTTTCACTTCATCTTTTGTGTTATCAGGTTCGGTCTTACAGGTTAAAACGACATCGTTTCGAAAACTCTTTATAGCTGGACCCATCTTTTTTTGGGCATCTCCATAAGTAGGGCCAACATCAAATATATTTATACCACTTTCAATTGCATCTTTGACAATTTGATTAGCCTCATTCTGTTTTTTATTATTGAGCATTATCCCGCCAAAACCAATAACTGATACTTCTAAATTTGTTCTTCCTAATATTCTATATTTCATAAATTACTCATCCTCCTTTACACTGTATTTTATTAATTCATGAAATTATAAATAATTCCTTTAAAAATAGATCATTTTAGATTGCAAAGTTTTATGCACATATTTTTATGGTTTTGATCTTGTATAGGAAATGTATTAGACCAGATAACCCTTTAAAAATATGTAATAACTCTCGTGATGTTTTAAATCAAATATCTTTTTTGGATACGTATTGATAAATTGATATATGTATTTTAATATATTTTTTGATAAATCTTAAAAGCTTGTACTTTTAGGAAGAAAACTTCCAATAAACTTAATTATATTATAATTACTATCACGCTATTAACTAAAATAAGAATCACAGTAATATTCATTAAACTCTTTCTAAAAATATAGTAACAATATCTGATTAAAATTAATATTTTCATCTTTGGCAATGTTTTTTAATCAAGCTTTTACTGAAGCTTCAATATTTTTTATATCATGACTCATAGTAAGACCTCCAAATGTTTATTAAGTAAATTATAAATACAAATTTTATCAGCATATCTTAGTAATTTATCAATATTTCTGTCCTTTTTTTAACATATTAGTTTAATGCTTCTTTAATTACATCCATACCTATTTCATTTCTATATCTTAGACAATCACATATTGTCTTTTCTATATCATAAATCTTAATTTGATGATTGTCCATATTAATTTCCTGGATTCCAATATCATATTGTTCTTTAGAAAAATAATAGATGTTAATTGGAGGGTAATCGGGTAATGCTGGTTTACGATCATTTCTAAAAATTGCTATATGATATTGTCAAGGGTTTATTGTCGTTATATCATAATATGAAAGAGCTGAAAGAAGACAAAATACTCCTTTGGG
>JAGXLU010000041.1 GCA_018334565.1 Halanaerobiales bacterium
TGTTGGAGCAGCTGTTAATATTGGGAATCTAGTAAGGTGAAAGTAAATATCACAGCACTTATTACTACACAGCGGGTACAGAGGTTGGAACAGTCTGGGTGGCTAGCAAATATGGAGGCCAAAAGGCTTTAACGAATACTACAGCCCCGAAATACCCTTCCTCTCTTAAGCTGTTTAAAGAGGAAATAAATGTTAAATGCTGACCTGCTAATGTTACAGGGAAAGCTGCAATTCTATGGGAAGAAACGGTCATAGGCACCATAGAAACAACCGGGGTATGGATTCTGGCACTCATAGAAAGATTCCCAGAGAAATAACAGCAAGGTCCTACTTCCAGCTAAATAGTATTAAAAGTAAAGACCTATTTTTTAGGGAACAACCAAAATGGATAAGAGGATTTAGGACTGTCGTAAGAGTTCATAGTAACGAGGATAGAAGAGTAATATCTTTTTAAATATGAATATTTTGTATTTCTAAAGGAGTAATACTTCTTTAGGGAAAAGGACCTCTAGGCGCTCAGTTATACATGCAAAAAGTTGGTACACAGCGACCAATTGGAACTTTTGTAGATGGAATAGCATTCAAAGATAAACTTGGTAATTTACGGGTATATACAGATATTACTGTTTAAACCTGAGATTATTGAGTAAGACCGAATGTAAAAGATCTGAGGTCAGAACCGGATTCAGGAAATCCAACAGTTCGGGATCTTAGGGAGCTACAGGAAACGTGGTATTACGCAGAGAAAATACACGCGCCTGCTCTCTACCCAACAACCGAAGTTAGAAACAAAATAAGAGTGGTTGATTAACTGTTAAGTAGTTTAGATGCTGATAGAGGTGAGTGAGTCTGCCGGATGGTGCTTAAGGGAAAGAAAACTGGAGGCAAAGCAGGACGGAAATACTGCGACCTGAGTATTGATATACTAGCAGGTGCGATTGAATTCCTAAAACGTAGTTGATAATATTATGAAGAACAGGGGTTAATAGACTGGATTATCGAGTTAAAGACTGTTAAGTCGTGAATGATGACTTACTCCTTGAGATAGGGCAACGGGAACAGAAAGCTGTATACGGAAGAACCGTACGTGCAGTTTGGGGAGGGGTCCAAACTGAAAGGCTGGTCCTACTCTATTTTTTTAACATTAAAAATTAACTTAACATTAAAAATCCAGAGCAGAAGTAAGTTGTGACAACTGTTAACCGAACAGTGGGAGTATTTACTAGAAGGTAGAATTGAAGGGAAACTGGTTGGTGAAACCTCAATTTAATTATTAAAGTAAAACCTCAGTATTTATCAAAGTTTTACTTGCAAATTCAACAGTTTGAGTTACATAAGAAAAGGGGCAATAGCAAATATTGTATAATTATATCAACCAAAAAAGTAATTTTAAGGTTAATAATGGTATAAATTTTCAGCTGTCCTCCAAAGCTTAAATTAATATTTAAAGAGACTTCAGATATGATATTAATAATTTTGTTAATAGATATTTCGCCTTTTAGATAAACACGGGCAATTTTCTTGCATAAAATCTTTGGAATTTTAAATGATTTCTATTTTTTAACAAAAAAAAGTATTAAACTATGAAATAGAGAAGGAAAAAGTTAAAATTTATTTAATAAATAAATATAAAAGAAAGCGATGTCACATATATTTACCTCAAAAGAAAATATAAATAGGTTCGATAGTTAAACTGAAATCATTTGGCATTATAATGAATACATAATTTTTTGTCAACAATTCCACACCTTTATAATTCATCTTATATACTAAAGTACAAAGTTATTTTTGCATATATTTTTTTGATAAAATATAATATTAGTTGAAGGTTCTAAAATATCAATATATAATAATACCAATATCATTTTTATAATTATATTAATATTTTATTTCACACCCATGATAGCTGGTTTTATATTGGGAAATATAAAGAAAATTGAGATAAAAAATAAAATGAAATAGGTTCAAAACTAGGAGATCTTTTAACCATAAAAACAAATAAGTTGTCCAGCAAATACAAACCTTCCTTTATATAAAGGAGAAGTAGTTTCTATTATTTATATCAATGTTTTGAAATGATCTTATTTTAGCAGCATTTTTAAGTAAAATATTATATGGCTTTATTTTTTTATTCTTTTATTTGCTTCTGCTTGGACAGGTTTTGGGCAGGGTGTTATCCTGAAAAAATCAGAAAGTAGAGCAGGTATAGTATTAATGATTTTTGGGGATATTTATTTGTTACAGTAATTGGAGTTAAACTTGATATTAATATATTTATTTCTCTTGTTATAAAAAGCAAGTTAATTATAGAGATTTCACGTCATTATTTAATTTTGATGCTGATATTTATTATATTGTAGGCTTTTGTTGAAACTTTATCGATGAAAATGGCAGGCCAAAATATTGTTTTTACTAATTTTGATAAAATTAATCTTGATTAAAAAAGAAAAGAAATAGCAAATCAACTTAAAAAAAATTAATAGTATGTTTTCTAATTCATTATATTCATATATAAGGAAGGGGTGTTTTTTATCTAATAGCATTTATAACAAAAATTGTCGTATATTATTTATATAATATCAAAAATCACAAGGAGGGTTTCATATGAATAAGATAGCTTTTTTCTTATCGGGTTTAACAGGGATTATTGGGCTTTTAATAATAATGGTTACAGAGATTATACAGTCTGTAATGCCTTTTTTAGGGCGAGCCGCTTTCCAAACAGCAGCATCTGGTAGTTATACACCTGCTGACTATTATATTGATTTTAGTATTTTACAGTACTTCTCATTCTTTTTAATTATATTAAGTATAATAGTGTCTATTCTTTTTTATAGAGTAGATAAATCAAAAAATGATACTGATTAATAAAAAAATGGAGGACAAAGATGAATAATGGGGATTCAAATAATCGTAGTGCATATAACAATATGGCAGAGTATTATTATGAGGATATAGATAAAAAACCTTTTAATGCTTATTATGAAAGGCCAGCTACACTTTCGTTAATCCCAAGTGTAGATGGTAAAATTGTCTTAGATGCTGGCTGTGCAGCAGGTTGGTATACAAATTGGTTGCTCAATAATGGGGCCCAGGTGACTGCCATAGATTTGAGTCCGAAGATGGTTAAAATGTGTAAGAAAAGAGTAAAAGGTAGGGCAAAAATCATACAAGCTAATTTAAGCAAACCTCTAGATTTTTTAAAAGATAAACAGTTTGATATCGTGCTTTCATCTTTAACTTTACATTATATACTCGATTTATATAGTGTGATGGAAGAGTTTTACAGGATATTAAAAAAATCAGGAGCTTTTGTATTTTCAGTGCATCATCCTTTCATGGATTTTTCATATTTTAATAGCGATAATTATTTTTCCACAGAACTATTAACCGACTATTGGCAGACTCCTATGGGCAAACAGAAAGTACAGTTTTACAGACGGCCATTAAGCAAAATTATTTTACCTTTGCTGCAATCAGGTTTTAATATAGATAAATTATTGGAACCAATGCCAACAGAAAAATTTAAAATTGAAGATTCTAAAACATATAAGAAGATATGTAAGAACCCACAGTTTTTATTTATCAGGGCAATCAAAGAATAAATGGATAAACTTTTGAGTTAAAGAAGTGAAATTGAGATTAGGGGTGTGGTAATTGTCAAAAAATTATATCATACATGGTGATAAGCCCCTTAATATTATGACATTACATGGAGGCCCGGGAGCTTTAGGTGAGTTAAGAAAACTGTCGATTAAAATAAGTGAACACAAGGGAGTTATTGAATATCTACAAACCGGAGATTCTATTACGCTGTTATTATCTGATATGAATAAAATAATTGCCGATCAGACAGATCAAGCTATTAGTTTAATCGGTTATTCTTGGGGAGCCTGGTTAGCTATGATCTATGCTGCTTTGTATCCTGAAAAGGTAGCAAAAATCATCATCATTAGCAGTGCACCTTTCAGAAAAGAAGACGATAGACTAATCAGAAAAACCAGATTAGCAAGGATGACTCCTGAAAAGCAAAAATTATTTATTTCTGGTTCAAAAGAACTTAAAAGTAAAAAAAAGATTGAAGATATAAAATTAAAAGAGCATATTAAACTAATAAAAAAAGTTGATTCCTACGAGTTGATAGCTGACTATGATGAAGTGGTGGAATTTCGTTATGACTTGTATAAAAAAATATGGGCTGAAGCCTCTTTAATGAGAAAAAATAATAAACTAATATCTTATTTAAAAGAAGTTCAATGCCCAATACAAGTAATTCATGGTGACTATGACCCTCATCCATGTAGGAAAATAATAGAGCCTTTAGAAAAGTATGATAAAGACTATCAGTTATATTTACTAAAAGATTGTGGTCATAAACCATGGATAGAAAAGAAGGCTTATAATGAGTTCTTCTGTATTTTATTTAAATTAATCTCTTAATTTGAGTTTTTAAGATCTAATAAAAAAATGACTTGATTGAATATATAGATACTAAAGGTAATCAAAAGAGAATTCTCTTTTGATCATTATAAATATTATAGCGACTACCCCGGGTAAATCCGATTAGAGTTATATTTCTTTGCCGGGCTAAATCAATAGCTGTTGAAGTTGGTGCAGAGCGAGAAATTAAAATAGGGATCTCTTGTCTGGATATTTTATTTATAATTTCTGAAGAGACCCGCCCACTTGTTAAAATAATTTTATCATTTAAATTTAGGCTTTTAAGAAGGGCTTTACCTATGATTTTGTCGATTGTATTGTGTCTTCCTATATCTTCAATTACATAAAGTAATTTATTCTTGTTTCCTAGAGCAGCGGTGTGTGTACCACCGGTTTTATTAAAATAAAGGGCTTTTTCTTGCATATCGGCCATCATCTTATTGATCATATTTGATTTAATAGATATTGATCTATCTGCTATTTGATCTTTTATATATTCCTTATTATTAAAAGTACTACCTTTTGCACAACCAGAGGTTATTGTTCTGGTTTGAAACTGTCTACAATCTATATCTTTTTTTAAATTCACATTGATAATTGTTTTGTCTTCAGATAGATGCAAATATTTTATTTCATTTATATTCTCAATAATATTCTCTGAAGCCAGCCAGCCGATAGTTAATTCTTTTAATTTTTCAGGTAGAGCCATCAAACTGACTAATTTATTTTGATTTACAATAACTAAGAGTGGAGTTTCTTTAATTATCAAGTCATTTATCTGAGATGATTCATTATTTTTGACCCTATCAATTTTGTAACTTTCAGTTGAATTATTATTCATAATTTATTTCCTTTCTTTTTATCTAATTTTTTTTTATAATATCAGATATGTAAATGTTTTAAAAATATTTTTTCTGATTTTTTGTAAATATTGTCTTATGTTTGTTATTTATTTTAATATTGTAAAGGCTGTCTTCATTGACAAAATAGGATTTATTTGCTATTATGACACTGAAAAAAAGCAAGTTAGATAAAACTCTAGCTTTATAGTAGATGAATTAATTGTTTTGAAATACATAAGAATTAATTTTATTAATGAGTAAAATCAAAGATAGTTTGCAAAAAGTATATTAAAATGAAATTTAGAGGGTGAAATCATGCTTGTAGCTGTTATAACTATCGATTTACAGATACCTATGGCCCAATCTTTAAAAGATAAAAGGAGAATTATTAAAAGCCTAACAGACAAATGCAAAAATAGATTTAATATTGCAGTGGCAGAAGTTGATAACAAAGACCTCTGGAAAAATGCCAAACTTGGTTTGGTGACTATAGCAGGAGATGGGTGGTATTTAGAAAGAGTTATTAATAAAATAATCAAGTATATTGAAAGCTTTCCAGAAATCAATCTATATAATTATGATATTACTTATTATTAGAATATATTTGTGAAAAATCATTTATTTAAAACGGACAATTTATATGAAATGGCAGGAAAAGCAAGCATTATGTTGAATATAAAAACTATGATATGACTATTAAATGAACAATAATTTCATTGTTGGAGGATGATGGTAATGTCTAATAAAAAGTTCATAATAATATTACTGTTTTTAATTATACTAATAGCTACACAAACAACTTTGGCAACCAATATCCCCGATATTTACATAAATGGCCAAAATATTACCGAAAAACTTGATCCGATAAGAAGTAATGGGGCTGTTTTGGTTAGATCTTTGGCTCTGGCTGACAGCCTTGAGGCAGAATTGAAATGGCTGGGGGATATTAATACCCTGAACATTACAAAAGAGGATAAAACAGTCAAAATGATGGTCGAGAGCCCATATATTCAAATAAATAGTACCACAATTCGAACAGAATCACCTATGGTCATCAAGGATAATAACACATATATACCCTTTACAGGAATCATGAATGTTTTTGGGTTTTTAATAGAATATGATAAGATAAGTAATTCCTATTATCTTTTCAAACCGCAATCCTTTTTAAAGGAGGTAACCTGGGGTCCTAACAGGCAGTCCTTAGTCCTAAAGATGGATAATATTGCACCTTACAGGTTAAAGTTGACGGATGACCCCAAAAAGTTAATCGTTGAAATTGAAAAGGCTGCTTTAGAAGCAGATTTTAAAGATAATGTGTCAGATAAAAACTATTATTTTACAAACAAAAGAATCGAGAACCAGGCCACTTTACAACTTGTGATAACCAGCAAATATCCGCTTCCTATTAACTCTGATGAAGTGATAAGTGAAGAAAACGGCAATTTACTGATCCGCTTTATGCCACAAATAACTTCTATCAACTGGCAAAAGGAAGGCTCTCTAGAAATTCAAGCAAATGGAAGCGTTAATAAACCTGAAGTTTCATTTCTGGAAGAACCGCGCAGAATGGTATTAGATATTCCGGATCTTTTGTTAAGCGAGTTCGAAAAAAACCTTGATGAAAATGAATGGATTAAAGATGTGCGGGTCAGCCAATTTCAATTTGAACCTACTATTTTAAGAATTGTTTTAGATCTTGAGGAAGAAAAATATTTAAATATTGTTCAGCAGCAGGACAGCAAAAAAATTGTCTTAAAACCCGTGCAGCGTGCTCGAATTTTCGATCTTAAGTATGAGGACCATCAGATTGTATTTAAAACTGATGCACCTGTTGAACCGGATTTATTTACATTAGAAGATCCTGCTCGCCTTGTTATTAATCTTTTTAATACCTATAGAGAAGATAATATGCAGGATGAAGTGGATATTAAAGAAAATCTTGTAGAAAGAATTAGGGTAGGACGTTTTGATAGCCAGGTTGTTAGAATTGTGGCTGACTTAAGTGAAATCACGGCTTATGAATGGGAACAGGAACAATTTAGTAAAGATGTATATGTTCACAGTATTAAAATGGCCAATAAATTCGATGATATTGAACTGTTAGATCAGAATCTTTATACCAATATTAATATAAATGTGAGTGGTAAAGTAGATTATGAAGTTAAAAAGTTCTCATTTCCCCACAGGGTGGTCGTAGATATTAATGGTAAAGAGATAACACCTGAAGAAATAGATTTACCAGAACCCATGGGCATAGTCAAAGAAATGAGGATGAGTAGATTTGAACTGGATGATGAAGAAGTAACCAGGATTGTATTTGAGCTGAGTGAATATTTTAATCATAATGTTATATCTGATAATCCTGATAGTAAGATAAATATTGCCTTAGCAAAATCTGAAATACTAAGTGAAAATAATTTAATAGTAATAGATGCTGGACATGGCGGGTTTGATCCCGGGGCTGTTAGTAAACATGATGTGCAGGAAAAGGTTGTCAATTTGCAGATTGTCCAAAAGCTTGCCAATATATTAAGAAGTCAGGGATTTAAAGTGCTGTTAACAAGAGAAGATGATTCCTTTGTTTCTCTCAACAAACGCGTAGAAATTGCAAATGAAAAGGGAGCAAGAATTTTTATAAGCATACACAATAACTCTTCAACCAAAAATACATCTGAAGGTACAGAGACATTTATCGCACCCAATAAGTCAGGTGATAGTCTGCTTTTAGCCCAAAAAATACAAAAAGAGCTAATTCGGGAATTGTGTTTGGTTGATAGGGGAGTTAAAAAGGAACATCTTTATGTAATCAAATATACTAAAATGCCTGCTGTATTAATTGAGGTTGCATTTTTATCAAATCCCACAGAAGAAAAATTACTCAAAAATAAAGAGTTTATTACTAATTCAGCTATAGCTATTAGTCGAGGTATAGTGGACTATTTTGATAAATTTAAGGATTGAGGTGGGCAAACATGAATAAAAAAATATTTAAGCTCATTATAACAGTTGTGATAGCAGTTTTAATAATAGGAGCAGCCTATATCTTTTTATCTGATACTAATCTATTTGTTAAAGAAAAAAAAGTCAACTTATATTTTGGAACTGATGATGCAATGAATTTAAAATTAGAAAAGAGAGATATAAGAGGGAGAAATTTATACCTCGAGGCTGTTATGGAATTGATAAAAGGCCCAACAGATCCCAATTTAACGAAAACTATTCCAGACGGGACAGAGGTTTTAAATATATCTAAAGATGGCGATATTATAGTTGTCGACTTTAATGATAAAATAGTTAAAAACCACTGGGGTGGTTCAACGGGTGAAAGAATAACTGTTTATTCTATAGTCAATACCTTAGGTCAGTTTGAAAAAATCAATAAAGTCAAATTTTTAATAGAAGGTGAAGAAGTCAATACCCTAGTTGGACACATGGATCTAAGTACACCACTTGAACCCAATCCAGAACTAAGTCAATAAAGTAATAATCAATACAGGAGTGGAAAAAATGATTAAAGATAAGAAGGCAATTGGAATGTTGGATTCTGGGGTAGGAGGTTTAACAGTTGCAACAGAAATCATTAAGACTATGCCGGCAGAAAAAATTATATACTTCGGTGATACACTTCATTTACCTTACGGACCAAAATCCAAAGAAGATGTTAGAAAATACGTGTATAAAATTATAGAATATTTAAATTCAAGGGAAGTTAAAACAATAATTTTGGCTTGTAATACTGCCACATCTATGCTATTAAAGGAAATTAGGCAAAAAATAAAACTACCTTTATTTGGGACTATTGATGGTGTGCTGCAGTCAGTAAGAGAAGTTACTAAAAATAAAAAGATAGGTATTATAGGGACGAAAGGAACTATAAAGAGTAAAGCATATCAAGAAGCTTTATTACAGGGAGATAGTACTCTAAAAATATATGCGAAAGCCTGTCCAAAATTCGTTAATCTGGTTGAAAAAGGTGTCTTTAAGGGTCCGAAAGTTTTAAAAATTGCAGAAAAATATTTGATGGAATTTAAAAAACAGGATATTGATACCCTGATTTTGGGATGTACTCATTACCCCTATTTAATACCTGTTATCAAAAAAGTAATGGGTCAGGGCGTTAAGTTAATTAACCCGGCCGAAACCATGGCAGAGAAGGCTAAAAACATAATTGCTGTTAAAGGATTGATCAGTGGGAAACATGAAGATATTGTTGATTTCAGCAATCATGAATTCTATGTGAGTGATTTAAATAAAGTGTCACTTGAATTTTTAAATAAAGGGACCAACTATTTAAATTTACCAGATTTAAAATTTGAAGAACTTCATATTTTTGATTAGTGAGAAATATAAAGAAACGTAAAAAAAATAAATTATCTAATAAAAAAAGAAGATTAAGTAAAAATGGCCCTAAACAGGGTCTTTTTTACTGTTTTGACTTTACACTATAATTACTGTAAAATTGGGATACAGATGTAAAGATACATTACGAGGAGGAATACTATGAGCAATAACAGAATAGATGACCGCGATAATAATCAGATAAGAGAAACCGAATTTGAAAGAAATTATACCAAATATGCAGAAGGCTCTGTACTTGTAACCACAGGTGATACAAAAGTAATATGTACAGTTTCAGTTGAAGATAGTGTACCATATTTTTTAAGAGGCCAAAACAAAGGTTGGTTAACTGCTGAGTATTCTCTGCTTCCTAGGTCAACGCAGTCTAGAACTATTAGAGAAGCTGCTAAAGGTAAAAGAAGTGGAAGAACCAGAGAAATTCAAAGGCTGATCGGGCGTTCGTTAAGAGCGGTAATAGATTTAAATTTAATTGGGGAAAGGACAATCTGGGTTGACTGTGATGTGATTCAGGCGGATGGTGGCACAAGGACTGCTTCAATTACTGGTGCTTTTGTTGCCTTATATGATGCAGTACAGTATATGATAGAAAAAGAAATGATAAGTGAATCCCCTCTGAAAGGTTTTGCAGCAGCAACCAGTGTTGGAATAGTAAAGGGAGAGTATTTACTTGATCTATGTTATCCAGAAGATGCTAATGCCCAGGTTGATATGAATATAGTAATGGAAGAATCAGGTAAAATAATTGAAATACAGGGGACTGCAGAACAGGATACATTTACAAGAGAAGAAATGAATAAATTTCTTGATTTGGCTGAAGTAGGTATAAATAAGTTAATCCAGAAACAAAAAAAATGTTTAGGACTAATATAAATGAAAAGAAAATTATTGATTGCAAGTTCAAACAAGGGAAAGATAATAGAAATAAGAGATCATTTTAAGGAACTGGACTTTGAAATGGTGACTTTAGAAGAATTTCATAATTTAAATGAAGTTGTGGAAGATGGTTCATCACTCAAAGAAAACGCATTAAAAAAAGCCAGAAATAGAGCTGAAAAGGTCAACTTATTAACTTTAGCTGATGATACTGGTCTTGAAGTAGATTATTTAAATGGCGATCCTGGCATTCATTCTGCTCGTTTTGCTCATAAAAATGCTACATATGAGGAAAATAATGAGAAGCTTATAGAATTATTAAAGGGTGTTGAGTATAAAAAAAGATCTGCTCAATTTACTACAGTGGTTGCAGTTATAGATCCTCATAAAGACGATCAATTTACGGTTACCGGTTACTGTAAAGGTTATATCTTAAAGGAAAGAAGAGGTAACAGGGGCTTTGGATATGATCCGTTATTTTATGTGCCAGAATATAATAAAACATTTGCTGAAATGCCAGTAGAGTTAAAAAATAAGATTAGTCATAGAGCAGATGCTTTAGAAAAGATGAAAAAGGTATTAAAAGCAAGATATTAAGAGTATAAATTATTTAATCTCCTCTAAAAGCATTTAATTAGCAATAATCAATAGTTGAAAATTTTGACCAATGCTTAAATATAAGTTATACTAATATTTGTTGTAAGAAAAAAACGTGTGAGCGGGAGTAGCTCAGTTGGCTAGAGCATCAGCCTTCCAAGCTGAGGGTCGCGGGTTCGAGCCCCGTTTCCCGCTCCATTAAATAATATGCGCCTGTAGCTCAGCCTGGATAGAGCAACGGACTTCTAATCCGTAGGTCAGAGGTTCAAATCCTCTCAGGCGTACCATTTATAAATTTTTATCATGGTGGGTATAGCTCAGTTGGATAGAGCGCAGGATTGTGGCTCCTGAGGCCGTGGGTTCAAGACCCATTACCCACCCCATTTTTTTAAAAAATCATTATAGTAGATCATAAGCTCATGAGTTCCATAGATTTAGATGGAGCAGGAATCATTTAATGAGTTGATGGTCTATTTTTTTGTTTTTAACTATATTTATTATTTTTACATAAATAAACTGGATATGTAATTTGTGAGCTGTTGATTTGCATTGATTTTACGATGGTCATTTACTCATTTTCTACTTTATTACTTGAAATTTATAAATAATTTAAGGAGGAATAAATTATTTACTGTTATTTGATTTGATCTTAGTTAATATATATTTATGATGGAGAAGTAATACTTATATCTATCAACTACAAAATCAACCAATCTGTTATTAGATAAACAAATGAACCTGAAATACAAGCTCTGGATCTTTTATAAATATTATTTACTGAAGACACTTTTTATAAAAATTTAATTAAGAACGTCTCTGATTATTTATTTTGTATAACAGGAACCACTATAGATTCATTATTATATAATATGTTTTAACTGATAAATATACTTAATGATAAGGATAATTATCATATAAAATAATCATCGTCGAATAATTTAATTAAACTGGTTCAATTAATCCAATGTAATTTTAATGAAACAGGATAATTATCATGTAATATAGGATTAAGATATTATAAATTATACTAATAATAAGCTAATTGATACTTTTTTTAAAAAAATGCTGATGAAATGTAGTTTGCGATGAAAGCTGTCTACAGGGTGTAGGCTTTACCAAAATCCTCTATGTTTATGATGAGGATAGGTAAGAATGTTGAACCAATTTCGGAAATTACAAGTCCAGAAGATGAACAAAGAATCAATTGGAATGATAAATTGGAAGTTTGAGGAAGTACTCATGATTGAGATCTTAGACATTGGACACTAAGTATTGGATACGTCGGGATTTTAACTCAGAGGAAGTTACAGCTTAAATACCAATATATTATTATGAAATAATGGAGTATGAAACCAAGAGTAAATTTGGTAGTCCTGAATTGCTAACAACTTTAGACATAAAAGATATAAACCCGATAACTTTAGCTGAAAGCGAATCAAATACGGCCCAATATTTTGAACCTTGTCCTAATCCTGAGGAAAATCTTCTTGTGTTAATTCTTATTGTGGAGAATAATTCGGGGGAGATTAGTGAAGATCATTGTCTTATTTATATTGAAGATTCAAATTTTTACTAATTAGAAATGTATATCGGTTTTTAAGTAACAAATATTTAATTGTACTTTATAATATTTAAGATAAGTTGTAGATGATATCGGCTGAAATCCAGATTGTTGTTTTCTGGATGGATGCCGGTATTTTTTTGCAGTAAGAAATTCAGAGCTCCTAATGTTTACAATTTTCTTTTTATTAAAAAAAGCTACATTAACTTATATAGATTTAATATTTAAGTCTACACTAGAGAAATATGGGGTAAACAAAAACATTGATGTCAACAAATAATTAAATCATTATAGATGCATATAGTATAGCTGTACTTATAAGTACTTAATAATGGAAAAGGTCCATAATGCTTAGATTCTGAAGTTTAAGCTTTATTTTTTTTAAGATTTATAAAAACCGGTGCTGATCTGTTATTTAAATATTCATAATAGTATTTATCATTATGGTAAGACATAATAGATTTCAATCTATTTAATCATTCATCTAGTATATTATATATTTATGAATAAGACAAAGAATAATAAATTGTAGCACTACAGCATAAACTTGACAAGATTACTAAGATATGCTATCCTTTTATTGTAATACCCACAAGGGGTATAGAGGAGTGATCCTGATGAATAAAGATATTACTTTAAATATTAAAGGTATGAGTTGTGCTGCATGTTCGCAGGCTGTTGAAAAAGCACTTAATAAAAAAGAGGGAGTCCAGGAAGCAAATGTTAATCTTCCCACAGAAAAAGCATATGTAAAATATGATCCTTTCAAAGTAACTGTTGAAGATTTAATAGAAACCGTACAAAACAGCGGTTATGATGTAAACCGAAAAAAAGAAAAGATTTCATTTCATGTTGATGGAATGAACTGTGCAAGCTGTTCACAGGCGGTTGAAAAAGCATTGGCTGAGGCTGATGGAGTTTATGAAGCTAATGTAAATATAGCTAATGATACAGGTTCTATCATCTATGACCAAAACATTTTATCTAAAGACGAATTGAAGGAATTGGTAAATAGTTCTGGTTATGAAATAACTAAATTTTATGATGAAGAATCATATCAAAAATCTAAAGAAAAAGATATCAAGAAGGTAAAAAAAGCAAAAAACAAGATGATAGGGACCTGGCTTTTTACTATTCCTATTATGCTGTGGATGGTGCCAGAAATGTTCTTTGGGATAGTATGGCCTAACCATACAATCTTTAATCTGGGTATGATAATGTTGGCATTACCACCTCTTCTTTACTTTGGAAGACAGACGTATATATCCGCATATAAGTCAGTAATTCATGGTGGTGCTAACATGGATGTACTCATAGCGATGGGTACTGGGGCTGCTTTTATTACAGGACCTTTTGTTTTCTTTACACCCATGGCAAATTATGCTGGTATTTCAGCGATGATTATGGCCTTTCATCTTACAGGCAGATATATAGAAGAAAAGGCAAAGGGCAGAGCGTCTCAAGCGATAAAGAAACTACTTGAGATGGAAGCAAAAACTGCTACAATCATAGAAAATGATAGTGAAAAAGAAGTTCCTATTGAAGAAGTAAAAACTGGCGATATTATGGTAGTGAAACCGGGAGAAAAGATACCTACAGATGGAAAAATAATAGAAGGAAGTACTTTAATAGATGAGTCTATGGCAACCGGTGAATCGATGCCTGTAGAAAGATCTATAGGTGATGAAGTAATTGGAGCTACTGTTAATCAAAATGGTCTTATAAAAGTAAAGGCATTGAAAGTGGGGAAGGATACTTTTCTATCACAGGTTATCAAGATGGTTGAAGAAGCTCAAGGTACCAAAGTACCTATTCAGGAATTTGCCGATAGAATAACTTCAATTTTTGTACCAACAGTAATAATAATAGCTTTAATTACATTTGTACTTTGGTTGTTATTCCCGGGCATATTAAGGGATGTTGGAATCTGGGCACAAAGCTTTTTACCGTGGGTCAATCCTACCTTAGGAACATTAACCCTGGCATTATTTGCAACGATAGCAGTCCTGGTCATTGCCTGCCCCTGTGCTTTAGGACTTGCTACTCCTACTGCATTGATGGTGGGTAGCGGAATGGGAGCAGAAAACGGTGTATTGATTAAAAAAGGTGAAGCGATTCAAACAATGAAAGATATACACACTATAGTTTTCGATAAGACTGGTACGATAACTAAGGGGAAACCCGAAGTGACAGATATTATAAATCTTAAGGGTAATAGCAAAGAAAAAATACTACAGATGGCTGCAAGTGTTGAAAATGGTTCCGAACACCCTTTAGGAAGTGCAATAATAAACAAAGCCAAAGAAAAGGAACTCAAATTATTTGATATAAAAGAGTTCAAGGCAGTTACAGGTAAAGGTGTAAAAGCTAGGATAGATAGAAATGACGTATTTGTTGGGAACATTAAATTGATGAAAGATAAAGATATTAAACTAAATAAAGAAACGTTAGATAAAATGTATATTCTCGAGGATGAAGGTAAAACTGCGATCCTAATTTCATATAATAATGGAATAAAGGGTATAATCGCTGTGGCAGATACCCTAAAAGAAGATTCTAAAAAAGCTATCAATGAGCTGAAAAGTTTGGGTTTAGAAACAGCTATGATTACAGGAGATAATAAAAGAACTGCACAAGCAATAGCAGACAAAGTAGGTATTGACCATGTGGTATCAGAAGTACTCCCAGAGGGAAAGGTTGATAAAATTAAGAAATTACAAAACAGATTTGGTACAATTGCTATGGTGGGTGATGGTATAAATGATGCACCGGCTCTTACCCAAGCCAATGTAGGTATTGCAATAGGTACAGGAACCGATATAGCCATTGAATCTTCTGACATTACATTAATAAGGGGAGATCTTTCATCAGTAGTTGTAGCAGTAAAGCTTTCCAGAGCAACATTCAGAAAAATTAAACAGAATTTATTCTGGGCATTTATATATAACTTAATTGCGATACCAATTGCGGTGTTAGGATTACTACATCCTGTTATAGCAGAAATAGCAATGGCTACTAGTTCAATTACCGTAGTAACTAATGCCAATACCTTAAGAAGAGTAAATATACAGCCAGATTATGAATAATTAATAAAAGATTTATGAAAATAAATGAGGTCCCTTGCTTATATAAGGCATTTAGTTTTAAAATGTTTTATTTTATCTTCAAACTCTTTTGAACATTTATTATTAAGTTTAGAATATAATGTATTTTATTATAAAAGACTCCAATATATTCAAAAATATTCTATGGAGTCTATTTTTTATTTTAATAGCTTTTGTAATTGTAAATATATTAATTTTTTGTGTTTTATATATAGTTTGAAGGTAAGCTGCCTTTTATTTTGAAATATATAA
>JAGXLU010000010.1 GCA_018334565.1 Halanaerobiales bacterium
TTATTTAAAGATTCATTGTAAAAGAAATATCCACCTAAACTAATTACAACTATACTGCCTGCACTAAAGATAGGAAAAACAACAGCAGTTTTTAATTCATCTAAAGCATTAATCAAAAAAAATGAAGAAAACAAATTAGGTACTCCAACAAAAATTCCTATAATAAAGTCGCGTTTTTTAAACTTATCTCTTCGTATAAAGACGTATATTAAACTAATAATAAATGCTGTGAAAAACACAAAAAATAAAAATAAATTCTTTTCATAAATCTGTCCATAGTATTGAAAAATCTTATTCACAAACTCTGCCATTCCTCCGAAAGTAAATAAAAATATTAAAGTCCATCTTAAAGCTTTTTTTAAATCTTTATCAAACGGGAAGTTTACAATAATTATAGCAAATAAAGCTAATATAATACCTACCCATTGGATAATTTCTGGAACCTCATTCCAGAAAAATATTGCAAGGATCATCGGAATTAAGATTCCCAACTTAGCAAATGTACCTGCTAGTCCTACTCCTTCTTCTTTAACACTTTTTTGATAAAAAACAAAGGCTAAAAAGAAAAATATACCTCCAATTATACCTATAAAAGCAGCCCATAGATTACTGGTTTCCGCAGTAAATTTCAAATTTTCAGAAGTAAAAACAAGCCTAAATTCCTTTAAAAAACTTCCTATATGTATTAATCTGGGCCAAAATATTTCTTTTGAAAGACTAATAAATACTAGACTTATTACTGAAGCAATTAGATAATTTGAAGTTGTTACTAAATACCTATTTGCCTTTTTTAGTTCACTATATTTGAATATTAAAGCTATCGAAGAACTACATATAATTGCTAGAAATAAAGAAAACAAAATATCCTCTCCCTATAAAATCGTCCGCTTTTATTATTTTAACATATTTTATTACAAAAATATATGGAAAAAGCCGGGTTTTTACACCCGGCTTCAAATAATCACTATATCTTTAACTATTCATTATCAGGTTCAAGTGATGCTTCTAGTCTCTTATAAGATTTATATCTATCTTTAGCATCTTTTTCTGCTTGTTCGAATAGTTCTTCTGCTATTTCTGGGAATTCTTGCTGAAGTTTGGAATAACGTACTTCACTTAACAAAAATTCTTTAAAGTCAGCTGATGGCTCTTTAGAATCAAGACTAAATGGGTTTTTACCCTCTTCTTCTAATTCCGGGTTATATCTATATAAGTGCCAATAGCCGGCTTTAACTGCCCTATCTTCTTCTTCTATACTACAACTCATACCTTTACTGAGTCCATGTGCAATACAGGGTGAGTAAGCTATAACCAAAGATGGACCCGGATATGCTTCAGCTTCTTTAATAGCTTTTACAGTTTGATTCATATTTGCTCCTAAAGCTATTTGAGCTACATAAACATAACCATATGTCATAATCATTCTGCCGAGGTCCTTTTTCTTAGTTTTTTTACCGGATGCATCAAATTTAGCTGCTGCTCCAGTAGGAGTAGCTTTGGAAGATTGACCACCAGTATTAGAATATACCTCAGTATCAAATACTAAGACATTTACATCATCTCCCTGAGCTAATACATGGTCTAAACCACCGTAACCAATGTCATAAGCCCAACCATCTCCACCAAATATCCATTGTGATTTTTTAATTAAGAATTCTTTATTTTCTAGAATGTATTGTGAAACTTCACTTTCTTTTTCTTTTTCTAATAAAGGCATCATTTTTTCTTTGGCTGTCTTAGAAGCCTCTGCTTTGTCTTTGCCTTCAATCCATTCCGTGAATACTTCTTTGAGTTCGTCGGATATATCAGATTCTAAGGCCTCTTCCATTTTCATCTTTATTTGATTTCTTATTTGCTCCATACCTAGATACATGCCATATCCGTATTCTGCATTGTCCTCAAATAAGGAGTTAGCCCAAGCAGGTCCATGCCCTTCATCATTTGTCGTATAAACCGATGTTGGAGCAGTACCTCCCCAAATAGAAGAACATCCAGTCGCATTAGCTATAATCATCCTGTCTCCAAATAACTGAGTAACTAATTTAGCATAAGGTGTTTCGCCACAACCCGCACATGCTCCACTAAATTCAAGTAATGGCTGAGAAAATTGACTACCTTTAACAGTATATTTATTCATTACCTCATCTTTATAACTTACATTTTCAGAAACATACTCCCAATTTTCTTTTTCTTTTTTAACCTGTTCTTCCAGAGGCTTCATAACTAAAGCTTTTTCAGGTGCTGGACAGACTTCTGCACAAACACCACAACCCACACAATCTAAAGGACTAACCTGCATCTTATATTCAAGTCCTTCCATTCCTTTACCAATGGGCTTGAGTGTCTTTAATCCTTCTGGTGCATTTTCCCTCTCATCTTCATCTAATAAATAAGGTCTAATTACAGCATGGGGACAAGATATTGCACATTGATTACATTGTATACAATTATCTGGCTGCCACTCGGGAACATTTACAGCTACACCACGTTTTTCATATTTAGATAGTCCTGGTGGAAAATGTCCATCCTCTCTTCCCTCAAAAGTACTTACCGGTAATTCATCACCTTCTTGTTTGTCAATCTTTCTAACTACATTTTCTACAAATTCTGGCAAGCCCTCTTCTTTAACCTCTTCTTCTTCAGCATTTAACCATTTATCAGGTATTTCAACTTTTTTTAGAGCATCCATTGCTTTATCAACAGCTCTTTTATTCATTTCAACTATTTTTTCACCTTTATGTCCATATGTATCTTTAATAGCTTCTTTTAAATATTTAAGTGCTTCATCAACCGGTAAAATATCAGCTATTTTAAAGAAGGCTGTCTGCATAACCATATTTATCCGACTGCCTAATCCTACTTCTTGGGCAATATCAACTGCATTGATTATATAAAAATCAATATCATGTTTCGCTAGATATTTCTTCATATCTGCCGGTAATTTCTTATCTAATTCTTGTTTGCTCCAGTTAGTATTTAAAACAAATTTACCACCCGGTTTAAGATCAGAAAGCATATCAAATTTTTCAACATAAGAATCTTTATGACAAGCAACATAATCAGCCTCATCAATTAAATAAGTCGATTTGATTGGTTGTTCTCCAAAACGAAGGTTTGAAACCGTTACACCGCCAGATTTTTTTGAATCATAGGAGAAATATGCCTGTGCATATTGATCAGTATTATCACCTATAATTTTGATTGCATTCTTATTGGCTCCAACAGTACCATCAGAACCAAAACCCCAAAACTTACATTTTACAGTACCTTCTGGTGTAGAATCAATCTTTTCAGATGGTTTTAATGATTTATATGTAACATCATCTTCTATAGAAATTGTAAATTGGTTTTTAGATTTATCTTTTTTCAGATTATCGAAAACTGATTTTATATCTGTTGGAGTAGTATCTTTAGAACTTAATCCATAGCGTCCACCCACAATAATAGGAGATTCTTCTCTATCATAGAATAAGGAACGAACATCCTCATAAAGAGGCTCTCCTAAAGAACCAGGTTCTTTTGTTCTATCTAATGTAGCAATTTTCTCTACTGTTTCAGGTAATGCTTTCATAAAATACTTTTCAGAAAACGGTCTATATAAGTGGACTTTAATTACACCCACTTTTTCTCCCTTGCTTAATAAGTAATCAACCGTCTCCTCTATTGTGTCAGTAACAGAGCCCATTGCGATTACAACATATTTGGCATCTTCTGCACCATAGTAATTAAAAGGATGATATTCTCTGCCTGTAATCTTTGTTATTTCCTCCATATACCCTTCGACTATGTCGGGGACTCTATCATAAAATCTATTTACAGACTCTCGAGCTTGAAAGAAAATATCAGGATTCATAGCAGTACCCTTTGTAACTGGATGTTCAGGATTTAAACCTCTATGCCTAAATTTTTTAACAGCCTCATAATCAACTAGTTCTCCCAAATCATCATAATCCATGACTTCAATTTTTTGATATTCATGTGATGTGCGAAATCCATCAAAGAAGTGAACAAATGGTAAACTAGATTTAAATGCTGATAGATGAGCTACACCACCAAGATCCATAACTTCCTGTACACTGCCAGAAGCTAAGAGAGCAAAACCGGATTGCCTGGTTGCCATTACATCTGAGTGATCTCCAAAAATCGATAACGCATGTGTTGCAATACTACGTGCACTAACATGAAATACTCCTGGTAATAATTCGCCAGATATCTTGTACATATTAGGTAACATCAACAATAAACCCTGTGATGCTGTGAAAGTAGTGGTTAATGCACCTGCTGCCAATGAACCATGTACAGCACCAGAAGCACCACCTTCAGACTGTAGTTCAGATAATTTAACTTCTTGTCCGAAAATATTTTTCCTTCCATGAGCACTCCATTCATCTACTAATTCAGCCATCGGGGATGAAGGAGTAATTGGATAGATCGCAGCTACATCTGTGAAGGCATAACCAACATGAGCAGCAGCTGTGTTGCCATCCATCGTTTTCATTTTCTTTTTCATCTTCGTTCCCCCTTTAAATTTATCTATATTAAGGCTTATTCCATTGAATTCTATTTTAGTATATTATACTAAATTTGCTCTGTCAAATTATATAATATTATCACAAACATCTCAGAATTATGCCCTGCTTTTTTAAGAATTTTGGACTTGAATTTATTATTATGCTATACTAATATATAAAAGTAAATATCATTTCAAGAAAGGAGATGTAATATAATATGATCTATAAAAAATTTGGAGAAAAAGATTGGAACAGTTCTATATTAGGCATGGGTTGTATGAGATTACCGGTAGTTGATGATGATAATGAAAAAATCGATGAAGCAAAGGCTATAGAAATGATTAGATATGCTGCCGATCACGGCATAAATTATTTTGATACAGCCTGGCCTTACCATGGAGGTAACAGTGAGGCTTTATTGGGAAGAGCACTACAGGATGGTTACCGGAAGAATGTAAAAATTGCAACTAAACTACCCTCTTGGAAGATAGAAAAAGAAGAAGATTTTAATTATTACCTAAAAGAACAGTTAAATAATCTCCAGACAGATTATATAGACCTTTATCTACTGCATACATTAAATAAAAAATTCTGGGAAAATTTAAAAAGTTTAAATGTAATCGACTGGCTAAAAGAAAAAAAGAAAAATGGTGTGATAAAAAATATTGGGTTCTCCTTCCATGCCAGCTATGATGTATTTGAAGAAATTGTTGACTACTATGATTGGGATTTCTGTCAAATACAATACAATTATCTCGATACTGAATTTCAGGCTGGCAAAAAAGGCCTTAAGTATGCCAACAACAAAGGCATAGCAGTTGTGGTGATGGAACCTTTAAGAGGGGGCACTCTGGCTAAAACTCCTCCACCCAAAGTAAAAGATATCTTAAAGCAAAGCAGCAATCAAAGAAATGCTGTAGAATGGTCTCTTCAATGGCTGTGGGATCAAGAAGAAGTGAACGTAGTACTTAGTGGTATGAGTACAATGGGACAGTTAAAAGAAAATATTAAACTGGCTAAGCAGGCAAAGGAACATAAATTAAATAAAAATGAAAATGAATTAATTCAAAAAGCTCGTAAGAAATTTTTAGACATTTTCCCTGTAGCATGTACAGGTTGTAATTACTGTGTACCCTGCCCACAAGGAGTGGCTATTCCCAATATTTTCGCCCTGTATAATAAAGCAATAATTTATGACGAATATGAAAAAAATAATAATAGTTATTCCAACTTCAGTGATAAAGCAAAAGCAGATAACTGTATAGAATGCGGCGAATGTGAAGCAGCTTGTCCCCAGAACTTGCCTATAATTGATTACTTGCAAGATGTCGATAATTACTTCGGATAAAATGTCAACTGCTCCACCCTAATCAAAAAAGATTAGGATGATGTTTTATTGAAATATTTTAGATTAAATTTACAGATAGGCCTATCTAATTTCATATAATAGGCCTATCTTTTATTTGTTTTATAACATCATCAATATTTATTAGTTCTATTAAATTTTCTTATTTGAAATTATAGAATATATTTAATTCAACTTATACATAAGATAAACTTTAATCTTTTTTCTCTATTTGATTATTGTATTCTATTTTCACATTGAAATTTACATAAATATTAACATCTTTTGGTGATATTTCAGGTATTGGTAAAGACTGTGTATCATTAGATAGTTTGCTTCTTGTAGTTTCAAAGCTATAGTTGTAAATATTATAACTATCATTGATATCAAGTCTAGCAATTTTGTAGTTATCTTTTTTTAGGCTTTCTTTAATTATTTCAGCCTTGTCTTTGATCTCCTCTATTCCAACTTTGATTACCTGGTTTTTCGCCTTCTCAGAATATTTTAAGCCGTATTTTATTCCTTTTATATCAGTCGCTTGATTTGATACTGCCCTTTCAATAATATTTCCAAGTTGAGTCAGGTTGTCAGTTTCTGCTTCTATTATCGTAGATACCTCATAATACAATACTCTCTTTTTATCTTCTTCAATATATCTTTGATTAATACTAAAATTTTGCGTTTTATAAGTAACATTTTCAAAAGATTTAAGTGCTTTTATAACTTGATTCATTCTATTTGTCGTTTCAGTATATGCTTCCTTAAGATCTTTATTTAAAGTCCACACTTCTAAATTAATAGTTGCCGTTTCTGGTCGAAAAGATCTTTCAATTCTATGACTCAAATTTACAACTATAATTTGCTCATCTTGGTTTGCATAAGTAATTTGTGTGAAAGTGATAAGTATAAAAACAACAAACATAACATTAAAAATTTTTCTCCTGTTTTTCATTTTCATATACCTCCTCTTATAATTTCAGCAAATTGATCAGGCAAACCGCTTTTTTTGATCTTTTCAGCAGTTTTTTCAAAGTCATATCTAACACTTCTTATTGATGTATTGACACTGTCTTTTCCAATTTCCAATATGAGATATTTAGCCTCTCTACTGTATATGTTCTGTCCTTTATTATGAGGTTTTTGTTTACCTACACTACCATCGTTTATTACCATCTTATTACCAATCTGTCTGATATAGGGAATATGAGTGTGCCCACACACTATTATATCAGCTTCATATTGATCTAACATCTTCTTTAAACTTGAATATGGGTGATTAAAAAATAGATATTGATTAATTTTGCGCGGACTTCCATGTACTAGGAGAATTTCTTGTCTTTCAACTCTCAGCCTGATATTCTCTTTTAAATTTCTTAAAAAATATTTATTGGATTCGGTAACTTCTTGTCTAGTCCACTTAATAGATTTATCACCCAGTCTTTTTTCTTCTTCAGTTTTATATGCACAACCACAGTCATCTAAATCAAATCCTACACCACGATCATAATTACCCATGACAGTTTCTATGTTAAGTTCTCTTATAAGATTGATTACCTGATTGGGATGAGGACCATAACCAACTAAGTCCCCCAAACAATAAATTTCATCTACATTTTCCCTGCCTATATCTTTAAAAACTTCTTTTAACGCTTCAATATTACCGTGTATATCTGAAAAAATAGCTAATCTCAATATCTTGTCCTCCTTTTATTAAGATGTTTTTCTGATATTAATATGATGTTTTTATTATATCATAAAATTTGAAAATTACTATAAATTTCTCTTCTCCAATAATGTTTAACGATTGTTAATAATTAATTAAAGGATATTGACCAATTATATATAACTTATTATAAGTAAATCATATTTTATGTGGAGTGTTGGAAATGAAAAAGTCTGAACCTAAATATTCATTAAAATATTTTATAAATAGATACCGTTCAAGATATATTATGGGTATAATTTGGTTGATTTTAGTTGATAGCTTACAGCTAATAATCCCTTGGTTATTAGGGGATTTAACAGATAGATTGAAATTAAAAACAATTAATTTTAGCGGCATAATTAATTATACTCTCATTATTATAGGAGTCGCTATATTAACAGCTATTTTTAGATATCTCTGGAGGCTATATATAGTAGGAACCTCCCGAAAGTTGGAAAAACAGATCAGGGAAGACTTTTACAGCCATCTTTTAAAACTCTCTACAAACTATTTCAATGAACAAAAAACCGGTGATCTAATGGCACATGCCACCAATGATATTAAAGCTGTTAGGCAGTCCATGGGTGCTGGAATTGTTATGTTTTTTGATGCCCTGTTTTTAACTGTTGCTACAATTATAATATTAATTATTAAAATTGATATAAGATTAACTCTAATAGCCTTAATACCCCTACCCTTTTTAGCGTTGGTATCTACATATTTTAGCAAGGCAATTCATCAGAAATTTACTGCTGTTCAAGAGGCTTTCGCTAATCTGACCGATAAAGTACAGGAAAACTTTTCTGGTATAAGAGTTATTAAAGCCTTCACCCAAGAAGAGATGGAAATAGAAAAATTTGCAAGTGCCAATAAGTTAAACTTCGAAAAAAATATAGACCTTATTAAAACATGGGGCTTATTCCATCCCATGATTCAATTCATTACTTCCTTAAGTTTTCTAATTGTAATCTGGTATGGGGGAATACTGGTAATTGATGAAGTAATTTCTTTAGGTGATTTTGTGGCCTTTAACAGTTATTTAGGCCTTTTAACCTGGCCAATGATGGCTGTTGGTTTTGTTATTAACTTAATGCAGAGGGGTACTGCCTCCTTAAAAAGATTAAATAAGATTTTCCAAAAAGAAGAAGAGATTTATGATAAAGATATTATTGCTCTTGATCATATTGAGGGACATATTAGTTTTAATGATCTTTCTTTTAAATATAATGAAAAAGAAGAATATGTGTTGAAAGATATTAACCTGGAAATAAAATCCGGACAAACCGCTGCTTTTTTAGGTAGAACAGGCTCGGGCAAGACTACTATAATAAACCTCTTATTAAGGTTATTTAATGTAAATAAAAATGAAGTTCATATTGATGAATATGATATTAATTCAATACCAATTAAACTATTAAGAGAAGAAATCGGCATAGTGCCTCAGGATAACTTTCTTTTTTCTTCTACAATAGCCAAAAATATTGCCTTTTTTGATCCTGAAAATACTGATAAAGAAGACATTAAAAAAGCCGCTAAAATCACTGAAGTATATGATGATATCATGGACTTCCCCGAACAGTTTGAAACAATCTTAGGAGAAAGAGGTGTAACCCTTTCTGGAGGTCAAAAGCAAAGAATATCAATGGCAAGGGCTATTATTAAAGATCCCAAGATTCTAATTTTAGATGACAGTTTCTCAGCTGTTGATACTCATACAGAAGAAAAAATATTAAATAACATGCAAAAAATAATCAAGGACCGAACAGTAATCTTAATCTCACACAGAATATCCACTATTAAAGATGCTGATATTATATATGTATTGGATGAAGGAAAAATACTTGAAAAAGGTCAACATAAAGAATTAATAGAAAACGAAAAATTATATTATGATATTTATAAGAAGCAACAACTCGAAGAAAAAATTGCAAATATTAACTGATTTGAGGATGATCTATTATGGCTGATTTTAGAGAAGAAGAAATTATAGGTAAAGCTTATGATGCAAAGTTAATGAGACGTCTTTTAGAATATGCCTACCCCTATTGGAAAATACTATTAGTTTGTGTAATGCTACTCTTAATTGTAACGGGAATTGAACTTGCCCGGCCTTATCTGATTAAAATTGCTATTGATGACCACATCAATGCACTAGATAAACCAATGGTAGCCTTTCAAACCAATCAATTCCAACAAAAAGGCTTTGTTTATAACAATAAAAGGTATATACGATTAGACAACCTTGCAGACCAATACCCTCAAGAACAGAAATTTCAATTCTTTAAAGCAGAAGGCAACTACTACCTTATAGAAGGTATCATCAATGAAAAAGAAGATAGTTCTATAATAGACAGTAACCAGTATGTTCAAATTCACAATGGTGATAACATATATAACGCACAACTGGTCGGTGAAAACCTAATTAACAAATACAGGGAACAGGATTATTATGCTCTAAGTAGAATAGGCCTTTTCTTCTTGACCATTATAATAATCGGCTTTGGAATTAATTATTTGCAAATATATCTATTAAATAAAACTACCCAAAAAATAATTTATAACATGCGACAGGAAATATTTTCACATCTACAGAAAATGTCATTAAGTTACTTTGACAAAAATCCTGTAGGGAGACTGGTTACAAGGGTAACAAATGACACTGAGACACTTAATGAAATGTATACAAATGTATTGATTAACTTATTTAAAGACATTTTCATCATAATCGGAATTATAATAATAATGTTCAGGATGAATGTTAAACTAACCTTTGTTTCACTGACAATCTTACCTGTTGTAGTAGCGGCTGCTTTTATTTTTAGAAATTATGCACGGGATGCTTATAGAATGGTCAGAATTAAACTGGCTAAGATTAATTCTTCACTTTCAGAAAATATATCAGGTATGAAAATAGTCCAGATTTTCAATCAGGAAAAAAGAAAATTAAATGAATTTATTAAAGTAAATGATGAGTTCTACCAGGCCGCTATGAGACAGATTAAAATATTTGCCATCTTTAGACCATCAATGGATCTACTTTATTCCCTTGCTCTAGCTATTTTAATCTGGTATGGTGGGGCAAATGTTTACAGGGGTGTTTTAGAATTTGGTGTCCTTTATGCATTCATAAATTATATACAGAGATTTTTTAGACCTATTAATGACCTCAGCGAAAAATATAATTTGCTGCAGTCAGCCATGGCCTCTTCTGAAAGAATATTTAAAATATTAGATACCAAAATTGATATTAAAGATCCCAAAAACCCCGTAGCTTTACCGAAAAATATTAAAGGAAGTGTAGAATTCAAAGATGTATGGTTTGCTTATGAAAATGAAGACTGGGTTTTGAAAGATATCAATTTTGAAATAGAACCAGGCCAGACCGTTGCTCTGGTTGGAGCAACCGGGGCGGGGAAAACTTCAATAATTAATTTAATAAGCAGATTTTATGATATACAGAAAGGAAAAATTTTAATAGATAATACTAATATCGAACAAATCAAAACAAGTGAGTTGAGAGAAAAAATTGGGTTAGTTTTGCAAGATGTCTTCCTCTTCACAGGTGATATCGGCAGCAACATTTCCCTTAATGCAGATCTGGATGAAAAGAAAATTAAAAAAACAGCTCAATATGTCAATGCAGATAAATTCATCTCCAAACTTTCCAATAAATATGAACACGAAGTGAAAGAAAGAGGCTCAACCCTATCTGCAGGGCAAAAACAACTGCTGGCATTTGCACGGGCTTTGGCTTTTAATCCCGACATATTGGTCTTAGATGAAGCAACGGCCAATATAGATACTGAAACAGAAATGTTAATACAGGATGCATTAGAAAAGCTAACCTTAGAACGAACAACAATCGTTATCGCACACAGGCTTTCTACCATCCAACATGCCGACAAAATTTTGGTTATGCATAAGGGGGAAATCAAAGAAAGAGGAACTCACCAGGAACTGCTGGCTGTAGAAGGCCTTTATTATAATTTATATCAACTCCAATATAAAAATCAATTAATTTAAGACTGTTTGTTTTTTAAATTGCAGGAATAATCTATTTTTTAAAGAATTATACTTATATGTGGAGGCGATCATATGGAATTAAATCCGCCTGAAAAAGATGGTTACTATGCTTTATTGCTTGCCATACTTAAGGGTTATTCTGCCAGCAAAGCCTTATCTTATATAAAAAATGGACAATCAAGAGTTTGATCTATTTTATTATTATTTTAAATATAATGTGTTTTTTACTAAAAAAACTCATATTTATAGATTTATTAACCACTTATCCACAACTGTGTATAACTGATAACTATTACTATTTAAAATAGACAATTTTACTCTTCTTTAATTTATATTAACAACACCCCGAAATATCGGGGGTTTTTTTATTGTGCTGTTATTTAATAATAGTTTTTATCTAAAAAATATTATTGTCATCGATAAAATTTCAAAAAAAAATATATATATTAATATCATATTGCTTTATCTGTATATTCTCTTTTAATCGAAATATATTTTTATCAATCTTTTTCTTATAAAAAACTTAACAGAAAGTTCAAATGTATTTTAATCCTTATTATATAAGCAATAAAGGATCTCTTTTTAAAAAAACAGAAATCTTTCATATCTTATTTCAAACGAAAAATTAGTTAATGAAGTGTCGTGTTGAAATTCAAATAAAATTGAACAATAAAAAAACAGCTCAGAACACATGTTTTTATTTAATAAAAGAATATATAAATTTTAAAAATTTCATGCTCTTTAAAGTTGTTATTTGTTTTAAATTGTTAAATTCTTATAAAATTAGAACAATAAACGAACTCCTGTTTTAGTTATACACAGTCTGTGGATAATTTGTGAACAGATATTCGGATTTTTTAAATTATAATTTATATATTGAATAAATAGTTAATAATTTTTTTCCTGTAAATAAAACCCAATGAAAATATCAAGCTTGCAATAACAGAGATGATCAGAGCTGTCTTATAGTTTCTATTACCAATATTCGCACCAATATATGCCGAAAAAACTATAGCAGGCAGCCTTGCCAACATAGAAATATAGAGGAACCTTATAATACTAATCGGGGTAAGTCCGGCAAAATAGGCAAGAGCGTCTTTGGGTGTACCGGGAATGAAATATAAAAAAAAGATAACTGTTTCGCTCCGTTTGTCTTCATTTATGAAATAAGACAATTTGTTAAACATTTGTTTGGAAACTATCTTATAAACAAACTCATATCCTAAAAACCGAGCAAGCACAAAACTAATAGCTGAACCTATTAATATACCAATTATTGAGTATAGTGATCCAAAAACAGTATTATATAAATATCCCCCCGCAATTTCTACAACCTCACCTGGTATGATGAAAACAATAACCTGTAAGGTTTGAATTAAAATGAAGATCAGTATATTATAAACACCAAAACCAGAAATCCATTCTTTTAAAATTGCCGGATCCTTAATAACAGAATAAATATCTCCGGAGATAAAAAAAGCAAGGCTTAATATACCAATGAAAAATATAATTAGGATTATCATTTTTGTTTTATAATGATAAAGTGTGTTTAGCATTCTTATCTTCCTTTAAAAAAAATAAACAAATCATATCTACAACTCAATAATAACATATCTTAATAGATTTAAAAACACTACAGCCTTTATATTAAAAATTACAATTTAAAATGTTCTAAATATATATTTACTTACCAAAAAATAAAAAATCAGCTCTTAATCCCATTCTTCTAAATAATTTAAAAATGGTGTGAAGCTGATATTTTTATGTGTTGATAATATTAAATTTTCTAATTTTTAAGCTCTATACCTGTTAGTTAACTCTTCTTCAACCTCTTTTAGACTTACTTTTTTATCAACCAGAAGTACTAATAAATGATAAATTAAATCCACAGTCTCATATACTAATTCTTTCTTCGCTTTATTTTTGGCAGCAATAATTACCTCAGCAGTTTCTTCTCCCACTTTTTTAAGTATTTTATCAAGCCCCTCTTCAAAAAGGTATGTGGTATAAGAACCCTCTGGTAATTGATGTTTGCGATCAACAATAAGTTGATATAAAAGTTCTATTATCTCGTCTTGAGCTGTTTCTTTTTCTTGATAAGCCTGTTTTTCTGCCATTTTTCTATAAAAACAGGAAGTATTATCAGTATGACAGGCAGGTCCAGCTGGATCTACTAAAATTAACAGGGTATCTCGATCACAGTCATAAAAAATCTCTTCTACTTTCTGTATATTACCCGAAGTTCCACCTTTATGCCAAAGCTCTTGCCTGCTTCTACTATAAAAATGAGTTTCTCCCGTTTCTAATGTTCTTTTAAAGGAAACTTGATTCATATAGGCTAACATTAAGACCTGCCGTGTATCAACATCTTGAACAATAGCAGGAATTAAACCTCTATCATCAAATTTTAAACTTACATTATTATTTATCACTTTTAACTTATTATTCATTACAATCACTACTTTCTTGAATTCTTACCGGGATATTATTCTTTGCCAACCTTTGTTTTAACTCTCCCATATCAACTTCACCGAAATGAAATATGGAAGCAGCCAGAGCGGCATCTACATCAGTCATAGTAAATACATCAATAAAATCTTCAATGCTGCCGGCTCCACCGGAGGCAATTACTGGGATATTAACCGCATTTGTAACAGCTTTTAACATATCTATATCAAAGCCTTCTTTAGTCCCATCCCTGTTCATACTAGTCAAGAGTATTTCACCCGCTCCTAATTCTTCTAATTCTTTAACCCATTTAACCAGAGTTAGAGCAGTTTTTTTACTCCCACCATTTATATAAACATCCCAGCCTTTTTTGTTGTTTTTTTGCAAAGCAGCATCAACTGCTCCTACTATACATTGAGAGCCAAATGTTCTTGCTCCTTCACTTACCAAAGAAGGGTTCTTAACAGCAGCAGAGTTGACTGAAATCTTATCAGCTCCCGCCCGCAGAATCTGATTCATTTCAGAAATAGACTTTATTCCACCTCCTACTGTCAGAGGTATAAATACTTCTTTGGCTACTTTTTGAACAAGTCCAATTAAAGTTTTCCTTTTTTCTTTAGTAGCAGTAATATCCAAAAATACCAGTTCGTCTGCCCCCATCTCATTATATCGTCTGGCCGAAACAACCGGATCTCCAGCATCTACTAAATCTAAAAAATTTATCCCCTTAACTACACGTCCATCTTTGATATCCAGACAGGGTATTATCCTTTTTTTTAAAATATTAATCACCTACCTTTTTAATTACTTCTTTAAGATCAAATTTTTTTTGATAAAGAGCCTGTCCAATAATAACTCCATAAAAATCAAGATTATTCAATCTTTCTATTTCGTTTAAAGAACTTATCCCACCAGAAGCTATTATTTTAAGTCCAGTTTCTTTTTTAAGCCTAACAAGTCCATTTATATCGGGCCCTGACAACATTCCATCTCTTTTTATATCTGTATAAAGAATGTACTTGATTCCTTTTTTTTCTAAAGATACAGCAAATTCAACTATATCAATACTGCTCTCTTCTTTCCAGCCTGATGTTGCTATTTTGCCTTCTCGCGCATCTAAGCTGATCAAGATTTTTTCAGAAGTAAATTTACTTATAATTTGAGAGAGTAAATCCGGTTTTTTTACCGCTAAAGTCCCAATAATAATACGATCTATGCCTATGTCATCCAGTCGTTGTACATCTTCTATGCTCCTAATTCCACCACCACATTGTATCGATATAGGGATCTCTTCCCTTATTTTTTTAATGATATTTAGGTTACGGCTTTCAGCTAGGTTAGCTCCATCAAGATCAACTATATGCAGCCAATCAGCCCCTTTATGCATAAATTGTTCTGCTATTATTAAGGGATCACGGCTGTAAACAGTTTCTTTTTTAAAATCACCCTGTTTTAAGCGCACAACCCTACCATCTTTTAAATCTATAGCCGGTAAAACAATCAATTAAATCAACTCCCCAAAGTTCTTTAATAATTCAAGACCATTTTCCCCACTTTTCTCAGGATGAAACTGAAATCCTATAATATTATCTCTGCGGATCACGGCCGGTATCTGGTCACCATATTCAGTAACCGCAATTACATCATCTGTTACATCCATTAATTTGTAAGAGTGAACGAAGTAAAAATGGGGGTTTGTCCTTAAGTTATTAAATAAGATATCATTTTGGAGAATTTCTAAATCATTCCAGCCCATATGTGGTATTTTTAAACCTGCTTTGATTTTAACCACATCTCCTTTTAAGAGATTTAAACCTCTTGTTTTTTTGTCCTCAAAACCCCATTCAAATAAAAGCTGCATCCCCAAACAAACACCTAACAGGGGACGACCTGTTTGAACAAAATCATTAATGAAACTAACCAGATTGTTTTTTTTCAACTTTTGCATCGCACTGTAAAAAGCGCCCACTCCAGGTAATACAAGTGCTTCATATCTATTTAAATCATTATTTTCTTTTATAATCTCTATTTTAAAACCAAGATGTTCAAAGGCCTTAGAAATACTATTTAAATTACCCGCCCCATAATCTATGATGCCAATCATTTAAAGCTTTCCCTTAGTTGAAGGCATCTCTTCAGAAACTATTGTAACAGCATCTTTTAAAGCCCGGGCTAAAGATTTAAAGACTGCTTCTATTTGATGGTGACAGTTTTTACCTCTTATCAATTCTATATGTAAGGTGATCTTGGCATGGCTGCTGAAAGCCCTCAAAAATTCTTCTACCAACTCAGAAGGGAAATCCCCTACCATTTCTCTGTTTAAATCTAAATCTGTGTATAAAAAAGACCTACCGCTGATATCGACAGATGTTTTAACCAGTGATTCATCTAAGGGAACAGAGCAATCAGCAAAGCGAGAAATGCCTTTTTTATCACCCAGGGCTTGCAAAAAAGCCTGACCCAGGGTAATACCTATATCCTCAACAGTGTGATGCTGATCAATTTCTAAGTCTCCCTCAGCTTCAATTAATAAATCAAAACCAGCATGTTGGGCCAACTGTGCTAACATGTGATCAAAAAATTTAATACCTGAATCAGCCTTTACTGTGCCTGTACCATCAATATTCAGTTTTACTTTAATCTCCGTTTCTCTTGTGCTTCTTAGCTTTTTAGCTTTTCGCTCTTTAATCATTGCTGCCTCCCTTTTTAAATTCTCTAAAAGTTTGTTCTATTTTTTTATTCTGTTCCGGTTTACCAATAGTTATTCTAACAGCAGGTGGTATGTGATCAAAAGATCTTATCTTGATACCCCTGTTATTTAACATGTTTTTAAATTTTTTAACCTCTTTGCCCTCAATGTATATGAAATTAGTGGAAGAAGGAAATACAGTCCAATTTTTGTATTCAGATAAAATTGCAAACATTTTCTCCCTTTCAGAAATTATTTTATCAACTCTTCTTTTAATTAGTTCTCTTTCTTTTAAGATTAATTTGCCAATCAGAGTAGTAATCGAGTTCATATTATAGGGTATTAAGACCTTTGCAACCTGCTGGATTAGCTCTTTACTACCCACTAAATAACCCAGTCTTATCCCGGCCAGGCCAAATGCCTTAGAAAAAGTCTTGGTCACCACTAAATTGCTGTATTCATTAATATATTTCAAAAAAGAGCTGCCCGCAAATTCAGCATAGGCTTCATCTATAACTAAAATACCAGAATATGTATCTAATATATTTAATAGGGTTTTGGTTTTAAGTATCTGACCGGTTGGATTATTAGGAGAACACAAGATTATAATTTTAGGGTTTAACTTATCTATCATTTTTTTAATACTTCTGTAATTAAACTCTGAATCTCTTAAAGAAAAATGTTCATATGTTCCTCCGGCTACTTTTGTAAAAAATCTATACATAGAAAAAGTAGGGGCCGCCGCCAAAACTACTTCACCCTTTTTAATAAAAGTACTGAAAAGCATACCTAAAACATCATCTGAACCATTCCCTACAATAATCTGTTCATAACTTATATTCAAATTGATATAGTCAGATATACATTTTCTCAGCTCTTTAGAGTATAAAGTAGGATAATTATTTAGCGAATTTCCCATTATTTTTTCAGTAATTTTATTTTTTAGATCTATTGGCAGATCATAAGGTGACTCATTCCCAGAAAGATCTATTTTACATTTTTTTGTATATTTTTCTCCTTGGTATATTTCTATTTCTCTGATTTCGGGTCTGACCAATTCTGAAATATTAATTTCCATCACTTTCACCCTCTATATCTTTTTTTCGAACCCTTACTGAATTTGCATGTGCTGTCAGGCCTTCTGCATCCGCCAATCTAATTACATGATCAGCATCTTGTTTAAAGGCCTCTTTACTATAATAAATAAAACTAGAATATTTAATAAAGTCCCTTACCGACAGTGGTGAAAAAAAACGGGAAGTTGATTCGGTGGGAAGCACGTGGTTAGGTCCTGCAAAATAATCTCCAAGGGCTTCCGGGGTATATTCACCTAAAAATATAGAACCTGCATTTTTTATTTTCGGCAGAAATTCAAAGGGCTTATCAACAACTAGCTCTAAATGCTCTGGGGCTATTTGATTAATTATGTCTATACCCTCTTCTATAACTTCCACCTCTATTAATAAACCATAATTACTTAAAGAATCTCTGATTATTTCTTTTTTTTCCAACCCTTCTATCTGTCGGTTGATCTCTTTTTTTACTGAATTTCCGAATTCTTTAGAGTCTGTTATCAAAATAGAAGACGCCAAGGGATCATGTTCAGCCTGGCTCATTAAATCAGCTGCTATATATTCTGGATTAGATTTATGCTCAGCAAGAATTAAAATCTCACTGGGCCCAGCCGTCATATCAATCTTGACCTTACCAAAAACCAGCTCTTTTGCCATAGTGACATAGATGTTCCCTGGCCCCACTATTATGTCCACTTTAGGAACGGTTTCAGTGCCATAAGCAAGGGCTGCAACTGCCTGAGCTCCACCCAATCTAAAAATTCTATCTACTCCAGCTATACTGGCTGCAGCCAATATTTTCAAATTAGTTTCCCTAAAATCCGTGGGCGGGGTAACCATTATAATGTCCTGTACACCAGCTACCTTGGCCGGAATTGCAGTCATTAAGACAGAAGAAGGATAAGCTGCCCTGCCCCCCGGCACATAAATACCTGCCCTTTCCAGGGGCCTTACAACCTGGCCTGTTATGCGAACGGGAAGATCATGAGTCTGCCATGAGTATTCTTTTTGCTTCTGATGAAATTTTTTTATATTTTCTGCAGCTTTTTTGAGAGATTTTAAAAAAGCCCTATCAACTCTATCTAAGGCTTGGTTTATTTCCCGTTTTTCCACTTCAATCTGGTCTTGATTAAGCTCTACCTTATCATAACGTGAAGTGTATTCTAAAAGGGCTTGATCCCCCCTTTTTTTGACTTCCTCTATAATTTGCCGAGCAGTATCTTTATATTTAGTTAAATCCTTTTGTGAACGCTCCTGCAAAATCGCCTTAATTTGAGCAATACTGCTGCCCTTTAAATCAATCTCTTTTAGCATCTATAACTTAACCCCCTTAAACCTCATCTTCTAAAGCCTCTATTATCCTAGCAATCGATTTCTGGCTCGTCTTCATACTAACTTTATTTACTACTAACCTTGCACTCAACTCGCGAATATCTTCATATACAATTAAACCATTTTCTTTTAATGTACGCCCCGTTTGTACTATATCCAATATAGTATCTGCCAAGCCGGTTAACGGAGCCAGTTCAATTGAACCGTTTAATTTAATGATCTCCACCGGTTCACCTTTTGACCTGAAAAATCTGCGGGTAAAATTAGGATATTTAGTAGCAACTTTTCTTTGTAGCAGGGTCTTTTTTCTATTCGGTAGACCTGCCAGAGAAAATCTGCATCTGCCGAATTTCAAATCCAACACTTCATATAGGTCTCTATTTTCCTCTAAAAGTGTATCTTTACCTACAATCCCCAAATCAGCCGTACCATATTCAACATAAATCGGTACATCAGCAGGTTTAACCAATATGATTTCTAAATTTTCATCAGGCAGATGAAAAATTAATTTTCTTGATTTAAGCATGTCTTCAAAAAGATTGATATCAGCACTTCTAAAGAGTTTTACAGCCTCTTTGGCCAATCTTCCTTTAGCCATCGCTATACAAATCTTATCCATCATTATACCTCCCTGACTTTTTCTAAAATTGCTTCATATAATTTTTTATCATGAAGTTCACTATCAATATTTATACATTTGCCGGTATGATAATTCTTTAGTTCTATCCTGCTTTTACTGTAATCAAGCTTATAGTCCATACCCTGAAAATTAATATATTCTGCATCTTTACTCTCTTCAAATATTTCTACAATATAGTTATTATTACGAAGTTCTTCAGCCAGTCTATGCGCATTTTTAAAATTAGCTTCCTTATTATAATTAATTATGATCCTGTCTCTTTCAGCCTGAAAGTTATAATGTACTTTGCTTAAATACTCAAGTATATTTTCTATTTCCAATGCAAAACCAACAGCAGGTTCTCCTGCTCCAAACTTTTCAGTTAAATTATCATACCTGCCCCCATTAGCCAACAAAATATTGTGTTTTCCGGCATATCCCTTAAAAATAATGCCGGTGTAATATCCGTGTCGAGAGATCAACATAGGGTCAAAGGTTATGTAATTAATTAAATCCAGTTCTTTTAGTTTGTCAAATAATTTTTCCAGCTTTAATACTTCAGCCCTGGCCATTTTTGATATCGGTAATTTTTTAAGTTCTTTGATTACCTCTTTCGGAGAACCAAAAAGTGTAGATAGCTCTATCAAAGTTTTTTTGCTATTCTGTTTTAAATCAAAATCTTTAAGATACCTCTTTATCTCCACTTTATTTTTAGCTGCCAGTAATGATAGCAGGTTTTCTTTTTGATAATCACTTAAATTCATTTCATATAAAACTTCATTGATTAAATCCGCATGACCTATATCTATTAAAGGCCTTTCAATATGTAATTTCTGCATGGTTTTGATTAATAATACGATCATCTCTATATCTGAATTCAACTTGTTACTTCCGATCAATTCAACTCCCGCCTGAGTTTTTTCCTTCAAACTCAAACTCTGACTATTTTTAGACTGATAAGCGGTGGTCAGATAAGAAAATTTTAAGGGCCGGGGTGTATCCTGGAACCTGGTCGCAGCCAATCTAGCTATCGGCATTGTTACATCGGGTCTTAATACCAATATCTGGCCATTTTCGTCAACCACTTTAAACATCTCACTTTTATCTAATATACCCTCGATACCACTATATAATTCCAGAGATTCTAAGGTAGGTGTAATAACTTCCCGATAATCAGCATCTTGAAAAACTCCTCTTATTCTTTTATATATCTCTCTTCTTCTCCTAAGCTCTGCAGGCAAAATATCCCTTACACCTTCTACAAATGCATTCATGAATTGTCCTCCTAATTATTAAAATTATTTGCTCTATTTGGCAAGTATAATTTATAAATGGCAATCTAATCATATTTAACAGGTATTAAATTTAATTATACAACAATTTTATTAAAGATTCATTATTATTGCAAATTTTTATCCTTTAGTGTTATAATAATATTTGATATTAAAAATTCAGGGAGTGTGATCTAATGTTATTTGACTACCATCTTCATTCTGACTTTTCAGCAGATTCGAAGATGACATTAAAAGATATATGTGAAACTGCTGTGCAAAAAAATTTAAGTGAAATTGCTGTCACAGATCATCATGATATAGACTACCAGGATGATCAAATTGAGTTCAATCTAGATAAAAATAAGTATCTGGATGAACTAGAAAAATATCAAAATCTTTATGCTGATCGCTTAACAATTAAAAAAGGTATAGAAATGGGGATGCAAACCCACATTTTGAATCAATGTAATCAGTATTTAAAAGATGATTTTGATTTCATCATAGCCTCTTTTCATACTGCTGAAAAGAAGGATCTCTTTAATGGAGACTTCTTCAAAAATTATCAACAGTGGGAAGCTTATCTGCGTTATTTGCAATCAATATTAGAAGTGATAGATAATTTTGATAATTATTCTGTAATCGGTCATCTCGATCTGGTTAGGCGCTATGGATATTACGAAACAACCCCAGATTTAATGGATAATAACAAAGCTGTAGAACTAATTCGAGAAATCCTCAAAAAAATAATAAAAAATGATAAGGGAATTGAAGTAAATACAACTGGTTATTATATCGGAAATGGGCAAAATCCTCTACCCTCTATTAAAATTCTAAAATTATATAAAGAATTAGGTGGAGAAATTTTAACAATCGGATCTGATAGCCATTCAAAAAATCAAATCGCATACAAATTTTTAGAAACCATTGCCCTTTTAAAAAAAATCGGTTTAAATAAATTAACTACTTTTACAAAAATGAAACCAACCTTTCATAAAATTTAATCATGAATTCGACGAGCCCTTTTTAAACAGGGCTCTATCTGTCTAGTAAAATTGGTTTTAATCTTAATATTATGATTTGCCTTTTCTTCTTTCTTCAATCATCTTGTCTGCTTCATCTACCCAATCGCCAATAAGATATTTGCGACCAACCCAGAGTGCTCTGACCGTAAAATCTACCACTAAAGCAATTAATATACCTATTAATCCCAGATCAAAAATGATGCTCAGTAAATAACTTAAACCCAGTTTAAATACAGTTTGACTGAACAAATTGCCAAAAAAAGCGGTTTTTGTATTCCCTGCACCATTTAACATCCCAGCATAAACTCCATAGATAGTTAAAATCGGAGCCCCGATACTTAATGCTTTTATAAATCTGATCCCATAAGAAATTGTTTCTGGATCATCTGTGAATATACGAATTAAAAATGATGCACTGAAAAACAGGACAATGGCAAAACCTCCAATGGTAAATATGGATAAATAAACCATACCCCTAGTGACTTTTTTGCTTTCTTCAGGTTGTCCTGCACCTAATTTCTGTCCACCCAATATCGTAGTTACTGTGTAATAAGAACGGTGGAGAGGAGCAATAAGTTGCTGGTGAATGCGGCGGGCTATATGGTAAGCTGCAGCTGCTTCTGTACCAAAGGTTAAGACAAGTGAATTAAAGGGAAAAGTAATCAAACTCTGGTATAAACCCTGCATAATTTTAGGCATGCTTACTTTAAATAACTGCCTTATAATTGTAAAATCCCAATTTTTAGAAGGCTTCTGTAGATCAAATTCACTTCTGGGACCCATGAAGATAATAAAATATATAAACGCCGAAATAAGTTTAGCTGTAAATGTACCAATACCTACACCCAATACTCCATAATTGGGGAATGGGCCTAAACCCAAAGCCAAAACTACTGATAGTAATATATTTATTACATTACCAATGACTTCAACTACCATCGGTGTTTTTGTATCCCCGGTCCCCTGTAGGGCCCTAGCAGATATTATGGAAACAATTCTAAAAGGGGCTGCAGAGAAGATGACAAGCAAATACTTTGCTCCTAATTGAACCACTTCAGGAGCAGCACCTAATATACTTATTAATTTTTCCGGTATCAACCATCCAATAATTATAAAAGGAATCCCGATGATAATACTGGCAAAGAGAACCTGACTTAAGATCTCATCTGAATTACTTTTGGCTGTTTTTGTACCAGTACCGCTTTCCTGTGAAATCAGAGAGATACTGCCTGTCCCTAATCCCAGACCAATTCTAAGTATGATCCTCTCCCAAACATCACCAAGGCCAACTGCAGTAACAGCTGCTGGGCCAAAAAAACCCATTAGTATCATATCTGTAGTCCTCATCGCAGTGGTAAATATATGGTTTAACATCACCGGCCAAGCAAGAATATATGCCTCTTTCCAGACTGGTAAGTACATTAAAAATAATGACATTTTTTGTTCACCCTCTAAACAATATCAAAAGTCATTATAACACATAAAAGGAATAGCCCGCAATAATAACAGACTATTGTTTTATCTGTTTTAAGCAAAATCATACATAAGAATTTTACTGCATTAATAACTATATTTAAGTTAATTAGGATAATCAAGGGAGCACAGTAACTGCTTTTTAAAAAAACAAACATCATAACTACAGACGTATTAAAACATTAATCCAACAATTTGAAACTTATTTTAAAAAGTTAGTTCTTATCGAAATCATGTAAACAAAGTTTTTCAAAAACTGTCAAATCTTCTTCATAATATACATTTCTTAAATAAGTGCTAATGCTCTAATAAAAATTAGAAGATTTATATACAAAATATAAAATCAAGATAATCAGAAATTTTTTTATTAAGTTTGTTGTTATGACAAAGATATATACTGTTTTAAATTAAATATAAAAAAATAATTATAAATCTGATATTAAACTTTTTATCTCGAAATATCTGCCATGATATTGAACTGATTTTTATAAAACTGATCTGCTGATATTGTAACCAAAAGCACTATTCCAATTAATGCAGTATTTTGCAGAAAAACATATTTCCCTTGATAGCCTTCCGGTGACAATAAATAACTATAGATGCCAAAGTAGGCCCAAGCTATAGGAATTGGAAAAATTGCATTTTTAATGTCTAATACAACTTTCAAAGTCAATCCTACTGCAATAAAAAGAATTATAGAACCCCATGTCTCAGCTGCTATGCCAAATCTGCCCCATCCTATTTTAACAAGCCAAGCAGCTATATTTACAACAGTTGCAATAAAAAGCCATCCTGAATACAAGCCAAAAGCAATTGGAAGCAGCCATCTTTTTTCAGTTTGTATTTTTCCAATCCTTTTTACAATTAGAACCATAATGATCAGAAAAGAAAAAATAAAAACTAAAGATAATCCGATTAAGTTATAAGAAAAACTGATAATCCACACTATATTTAAAGCACATGACAACCAAAAGAGAAAACTAATTTCATCAACAGCATTCTTGTAGTAAGAATCCTTCTTTTTGACTATCATAACAACTATAGAAATTATTAAAAAAGTATATATCACACTCCAAATACTGAAGGTTGAGGGTGATGGAGTAATTAAAGTTGGATTCATGTCCGATACTTCTTTTTGAGAAAGACCATTGATCAATCCAAAAGCACCCATACCATTAATAATTAATGTAATACCTAATAAAATTAAGTTGATCCATGATTTTTTTTCACGTTTCATTTTTTTCCTCCTTAAATAATTTAAATATTGTTAAACTTTAGGCTTCTATGTTCTTTAATCTTTATTATATTAACGATTTTCATTTAAATTATATAAAAAGCTAATTCATTTGAATCTATTTAAAATCTTCAATTTTTTTAGCATAAGAAACAATCTCTTCAATATGTCCTTTATTGACATAATTAGTCGGATTATAAAAGCCCTTAAGAATTGCTTTTTCATCCTTTGTTTTGTTTTTTTTCTTTTCCAGGTATTTTTTAAATACATTTAGCATAATTTTAAAAACGCCTTTAACTTTAGAAAAATCAACCCCACCAGGTAAATAAAAGAATTTGTGGAATGCTAATTGTTCTTCATTAAAGTTATTATTTTTAATATCATTGATATCTTTTTCAACATTATTATTACCAGCACAGGCGAAAATAATAATTGGTTTCTCTTTAAACCATTTCAGAACTTTTTTAATTTTGTTCATTTTACCCATATATACACCACTACCAAAAATAATGTTTTGGTAGTTACTTATTTCTGTTTTTTTAAATTTTGAAAAATCTCTTATTTCCCAATCTAATTCTTCCGCAATCCAAGTGGCATACTGCAAAGTGTTTCCATATTTGCTCTTATATAGAACAATATTTTTCATTATCTTTTCCCTTTCTTTAAAGTCTTAACTGCCTTATCAGCAGCAACTTTTCCAGTTAAGATACTGATTGGTAGTCCTGAAGGGCTAAATGTCCATTGACCAGCTTTTAATACATCAGGAATTGGAGTATTACAGGTTTTTTTGATTCGAGTCATCCTAGTTATAGCTGGTATAACATCATTGGTGAAAGCCCAACCAGTGATGCTTCCTTCGAAATTACCACTTAATCTTTCGATGGTGAGTGGCGAAGAACTAAAGCGATTAATTATTTTCCCTTTTATGTTTTTATATATGCTGTTGTTAAGAACAGCAATAATCTTTTTTTCAGCAATGTTTTTAAAATCTTCATAAAATCCTAAAGATTTAATATTACTGACAAAATTATAATCCATTGGAACACTGACAATTAATCCCGTTTTCCCTTTTGGAGCAAGATTTTCATTCCGTAGAGAAGGAATTGAAATTTCATAAGTAGTATATTTAAGATAATCATTCATCCAGTTGATAATTTCCTTTTTATCAACTGATTTACTTACAGTTTTAAGTCTCTCTATAATTTTTGATTGGCCGATTTTTTCAGGTGTATAAAAACAATGGCCACTGGACCTTTTTAAAAAGTATCTTTTGTCTAAATCAATAGCTAAAAAAAGTGAGAAAATTGAATCTCCACCTTTTTTCCCACTAAGAAGACTTTTTTGTTCTTCAATTCTTTTTTTGATTTTGATATCTTTAATTGTTTCAATGTCGATTGCATTATATAACTGATTTAGATCAGCTGCCCAAATTAATTGATCATATTCATACTGTTGATTCTTCTGATCAAAAAGAGTTTTATTATAGCAATCAATTTTTTTGATTTCTGTACCCGTTTTGATAATACCATCTGATTGGCTGATATAACTTTCTATCTTTTTAACCAAATCAAACGTTCCATTAATCGGGTATTCATAATCTAAATACAGGCTAAAATAACTCAAAGCAAAAGAAGCAGGTGTCTTTTGAAAAAAATGTTGAATAATGATATCAATTAATGATTGATTATCAGTTAACTGACTCAAATAATCATTAGCTGGCAAATTAAATTCCTTGATTTTTCTTGATTTTGCTAAAAATTTAAATAGCCAGGGAATTAATGTTTTGAAAAGATATTTTTTGTCTTTCTTTAAATCTTTAAATAAAGGATTCTCAATTCCATATAAAACATCCATATAATTCATAACTTTTTTAATTTCATGAAGTATTACATCAATATCGTTTTCATTATCAGGATAAAGTTTCACAAGCATTTCCCGGTAATCATTTAAACTATCAATTGTATCAATCCGTATTAATTCATTTTCAATCCCAATAGATACAGTGTTTTTGACAAATTCAATATTTAAACCAAGCTGCTTTATCATAGGTTTAACAATTCCGGAATCAATAATACCTCTGACACCTGCATCAAACAAAAATCCGTCATGATAAAATGAACTTACTAAACCACCTACCTTCTTTTCTTTTTCGCAAAGTAGTATTTTGCAGCCGTTTTTAGTCAGATAAGCTGTGCTTGTCAATCCAGCAATTCCACCACCGACAATGATTGCATCATATCTCATTCAATCACACATCCTTTTCGGTTAAGCCAACCATGTCTAAACTCAAGTTCCATATTTTTTTCTGTTTTTTTTGATCTAAAGCATGTTTTGCGGGTTTTTCTTCGAGCGTTAGATTAAAAAATTTACCACTAACATTACTTAATTCACCGGCTGAAGCTAAATAATAAATCGCTTCACCGGATATCTTTGGATCTTTTAAAAAACGCCAGGTTACATTATGTAAAAACCACCGATATAGTCTACCGTTATTATTACCTATGTTAGTTCTTACACTACCCGGGTGCATGGCATTGATAGTAACATTAGTCCCTTCCAACTCTTCAGCTAATTGCAAGACAGTTAATAATTGCGCTGTTTTAGAAGCTCCGTAACTTCTCAAACCAGTATAGATTCGCTTTTCCCAGTTTAAATCATTTAGATCCAGTCCGTTAAATCGATGTCCCTCCGAATTGACTTGAATAATTCTTGAAGGTGAAGATTCAATCATTCTGTCTAATAGCAGTTGAGTAATCAAAAAAGTTCCTAGATGATTGACACAAAAGACCATTTCAAACCCATCTTTATTTAAAATTCTTTTAGTTGAATGAATACCGACACTATTAATCAAAATATCTATTTTTTGATATCTATTTAAAATCGCCATAGCTGCTTTTTTGACTTGTTCTAAATCAGAAAAATCAGCGATAAAATAATCAACAAATACTGAATACTTTTTTTCAATCTCTTCTTTGACAGCTTTAGCTTTATTTTCGTTGCGAACCACCATCACAATATTCGCTCTACCAGCAGATAATGCTTTTACAGCTTCATAACCAACGCCAGAAGTAGCACCGGATACAACACAGAGTTTCCCATCCATAGATTCAATACTATGTTTTTGATCAGCTTTACTATTTTTAATGAACATCAATTGTTCCGGAAATTTAAATATCATTTTACATCTCCTTACCCGAAAAACAATCTCATAAACCATCGATATATTATTCTAATAAAAGGAATTTCATCATAAATATCGCCCCAAAGATCGTAATAATCTCTTTGCTCAATAATGAGCCCTTCACTATCAAAAGTCAACCTTGTGGAACCGTAAAGCGGTTTTGGTGGAAAAAACCTAAAAGACATCGTCATCTTCCATTCCATCATCACAATATTATCAGTTTTACTAATATTAATAATATCCATTTTTAAACTCTTACAACGTTTAGTCAAGCGATTACACATTGCTTTAAATTTATGTTTTCCTTCAATTTTCTGGATTGAATCTTGAAAGATAATATCTGCATGATAAAGAGGAAAAATATGTGACCAATTCGGTTTTTTTTCTTCACTATATGTTTTTGACCATAATTTTTTAATCTTTTCAGTAGATAATATTTGACTTTCTTGTAGGTTATTAGTCATAAAAACACTCCATCTCTTTTTATTAAAAAATGTAATTTTTCAAAACAATCTTTATCTGGCAAATATATTAATCTGTTCATTTTTCTATCAATTTCCTTCAAGGTCTTTATTAGATTAATATTTTAGATACCCTATTATAATTATATGAAGGTTCAATTACTTTGAACTTAATAGAAACTGTTCTTTCAAGTCTATTAGCTAGCTAAACATTTAATTCTTATTAACCTCCTAGCTTTATATATGGGTTTTTCTAATTGCTAAAAGAGATAAATAAAATCTACATAATAAGTAATATAATACTGAATATATAAAACATTTTTATATTAACTATTTCTATATATACAACAAATATCCTTTATAAAGCTGATTTCATTAGAAAATTATCTTTTTCATTTTTATTGAATTGTATAATTAAACAAGCATAAGATATAAAAAAACATGATACATACCTGTAATCTCCTTTTTATATTTTATGGAAGAGATTCTTCCGAAATTTAAAATTATTTTTGTTGGCTCGACAGGTATTAATTTAATTTTGTGATTTTACTTTCCTAATTCAGGTATAAATGATATTATTAGAAGATTAAAAATTACAGGTAAATTTATCCAACTACTTAATATAAAATATGCAAAACTTCAGTGCCTCCACTGAGCTGGTCATTTCGTTTTTATCTGTATGTTATGATTAAATATTAAAAAAATCAATAGAAATAAAAAACCTGCTTCTCAGCAGGTTTAATGACTTTCAAATAATAAATATAATAACATTTAATTTATCTAGATTTACCTATTAATTGTTTTTCTCCATCTATAATTTCAAATAAGAAGATCGGTTTACTTGTTGGTAAACCTTCATTCATGCTCCAAGTAATTTGGATACCTTTAAAATTTTCTACATTTCTACAATAATCTCTTATTTTTATTCTTTCTTCTGCTAATTTAGCTGGATCCCCTGTAAGTTTTCCTTCTTCTATAGCTTCTTTGATCATATATACAGAATCATAATAATTTGTAGCTAATGAGCCCGGGTTTTTACCGTCATGGTCTTCTTTATATTCTTGTTTGAAATTCAACCATCTTTCATTTTCACTATCTGGATCGATATAATTATAAATAGAGATGCCATTTAATGCATCCCCTCCCGTAGTATAAAGGGCAGTATCATCGGCACTACTAAATACTAAAATATTGTCTTTCTCTTCCCAACCTCTGTTTACTAGCTCTTTAATTATTTTACCTGCTTTATCTGGATTACATGTTAATACAAAACCATCTGGATCTTCTGCAAGTGCTTTAACTACTAGTGAACTAAATTCTACAGCATCTTTTGGTACTTCTACATCTATAACCTTTACATTTTTATTATTGAGACCTATGGTGTGTGCGCCGGCCATACCAGGCCAAGCAGCCCATTTTTCAACAAATTGTACAACCTTTTCCATCTCTGGGTTTTCTTCCGCCCACAATTCTGTTACGGGAGGCAACTTTTCCTCTGTGGGAGGATACCAGGACAATGTCCATGGAAAATACTCTACTGTATATTCATAACTGGTAGAGGAAGTCATACAAAATAGACCATTTCGAACAGCTAAAGGAACAGCAGCCATAATAACTGCTTCAGGTACTGGACCCATAACTACAAGTACATCATCAACTATCTTACTCATTTCTTCAATGCCTTTATCTGGTTGTACTCCTGTATCATGTATTACTATCTCAACTGGTTTGCCTCTTATTCCACCTTCTTCATTGATTTTAGCAGCAGCATAGTTAGCACTCCATGACATATATTCTCCTATACTAGCAATTGGGCCAGTTACGGAATTCAAAAAGTGAATTTCCCAAGTATCTACAGCAACTTCATCTTGAGCAAATGTCATACTACCAAATGCGAAAATTAGCAACATAATTAATATAAATTTTGCAACATATTTCCTCAATTTTATTCACTCCTTATTTATCATAAACATTCTTTTGGGTTTTTCTGTCTCCTTTTAAAAATTAAAGTAATATATAGGCTTTTTAGCTTCCTGATCTTTTTTTAAGCAATTCCCACAGCATTTTTTTTGTGATAAGTCCTTTAGGTTTAGTAGCAATTATTGCTACAAGCAGGACACCATAAATTAATAATCTCCATGAAGCAATACTACTTGGAAGTATCATTGGAACACCTCTTAATATTAAAGCAGCCGGTATAACACCCCACATCGTTGTATATCCACCGATAAATAATATGGTCATCAGAGTTCCAATTAAATGAAAGGTGAAAAAATCTGGAAAGAGACTGCCAACAAAAAAAGCATAAAATACACCTGCACTACCTGCAATTCCACCACTTATAGTCTGAAAAAGCATTCCTATCTGCTTTGGCTTAATACCCATACTTTTTGCCAAATTTTCATCAGTAAATATAACTGATGCTGCTCTACCAATACGAGAATGATCTATTCTATATAGAAAATAACCAATTACTAACAAAAAGGCAAATAAAATTATAAGAGGATGGTCTAGGACGGGAATCCCAAATAAACCTATGGTCCCTCCCAGGTAATCGGTGTTTTCTATTGCTGTTTTGATTATAAATACAAATGTTATACCAACAATAACCACTGTAAAGGTTGGCGCATTACCTATTGTATGGGAAATTAAGTAGGAAATTAATGCCCCTATAACTATGGACAATAACAATGTCGGTAAAAAAGACCAGCCGAAATTAACAGATAAAATTCCACCCATATAACTTGTCACAGCCATTGTTGCTACAGCCAAAAAGTGTAGATGCTTTACTCTATATGGTAAGTATATGGACCAGGCCATTAAAATGTATGTCATTGAAAAACCTAAAAAATACATTAATGTGCTAGACAAATTAAGTTACCTCCTATAATTTATTTATTCTACTGCAGCACCAAATAATCCTTTTGGTTTGGCTAAGATTACTATTAACATAATAACAAAAGCAATTACATTTGACCACGATCCAGCTACATAACCTATAGCAACTGATTCCACTACCCCCAGGGCTAAGCCAACAAATAATCCTCCCTTTAAGTTGCCTAATCCAGCTACTATAGAAACAGCAAGAACTTTTAGAGCAACTGATTCTCCCAACCAGGGAGAGGCAGTACCAATTAACATTGATAGTAATAATGCAATAAATCCCCCCAATAAACCGGCTATCAAGTAACTCATTATACTGGTTTTAAATATGGGAATACCAAATAACTTTGCCACATGACGATTTTCAGCAATTGCTCTAAATAATCTGCCTACCATAGTTCTATATAAAAGATAGAAGAAAGCAACTACTACTATTATGCCTCCCACCCAGGCGAAAATACTGCTGCGTGATATATTGATAATACCATATCTAAATACTGATCCACCTACCCAATTATCAGAAAAAGAAATAGGGAAACCTTGATTGAGTGAATGTGACATTATCTCAACCAAAACCATACTCAAACCAATTGAAGCAACAAAAGTTGCATTTATATCTGTACCTTTTATCGATGTAATCCTTCTGAAAATAGGTTCGCTTAATAAGTTTAAAAAAATTGATACAACTATTGTTACAAGTATTGCAAGAATTACATTATTAGTTGCTCTTAATACAGCCCAAGTAGCATACATACTGATTACAACAAATTGAGGATAAGCAAATTGTATAATCTTGGCTACCAATAACATAAGATTAAATCCTGTTACCAATAAAACATATATACTACCTAATGATAGACCATTTAAGACTTGTGCGATAAAAAACTCCATCAGCTTCCCCCTTGCTCTAAATGCTTCCTCCAAGATATGCATCTTTTATCTCTTCGTCATTTAAAAGGTCATCTGCTTGCCCTTCCATCACTATATTACCCGTTTCTAAAACATAAGCCCTATCTGCTATTTCCAAAGATTTCTTGGCATTTTGCTCAGAAAGAAGTATTGTATAACCTACATTATTTAATTTCACTAATATATCAAAAATATCATTTACAATTTTTGGAGCCAACCCTAGTGAGGGCTCGTCAACGAGTATCAGTTCTGGGTCAGATAGCAAACCTCTACCAATAGAAAGCATCTGCTGTTCTCCGCCACTTAAGGTACCTGCAGTTTGTTCTTTTCTTTCTCTTAATATTGGGAAATATCCAAAAATATTTTCTATACTTTGTTCCTTTTTCTTGCCATGATAAGTGCCTAATTGTAAATTTTCCAATACGGACATGGAATTGAATATCAAATGTCCTTCCGGTATAATGCTAATCCCATTTGCTACAATTTCATCTGTATGTAATTTTGTAAGTTCTTTGCCCTTGAAGTTTATACTTCCTTTAGGGGCTTGGATATTTAAAATAGACTTTAATAAAGTGGATTTGCCAGCTCCATTAGCCCCTATTAAAACTACAAATTCACTTTTTGCAACTTCAAGAGAGATGTTTTTTAAAGCCTGTATAGAATCATAAAATACATTTACATTATTCATCTTTAAAAATGTAGTTCCATTATTATTCACCTAAATATGCCTCCAATAAATCAGGATCATTTTTTATTTCCCCGGGTTTACCCTCACTTAATTTTGTACCGAAATTTATAGCAGTAATTCTATCACATAAATCCATAACTAAATTCACATCATGACTTATAACTATAACAGTTATACCACGCCTATTAATTTTTTTAATAATATCTTTAACCCACTCTGTTTCTTTAGAGTCCATACCTGAAGCAGGCTCATCTAACATAATTAAGTTCGGATTCACTACTATTGCTCTAGCAAGTTGTAATAATTGTCTTTCAACCCACATAAGATCATCTGCCCATCTGTTTGAATATCCTTCTAAACCAACAAACTTTAAACTTTCTAATGCCTTTTCTCTCATATCTTTTTCTCGCTTACTAATAGAGAAATGCCTTAAGAAAAAATCCTTAATAGGATTAATATCATTATATAAATACATGGCTGCTTTTACATTGTTTACAACATTCATGTCCTCAACTATACTACCTTTTTGGAAAGTTCTAGATATACCCATTTTGGCTATCTCTTCTACATTTAAATTATCAATCCTTTTATTCCGGAAATATATTTCTCCCCGAGTGGGTTCTAAAATACCGGTCACCACATTAAAAAATGTGGTCTTCCCTGCTCCATTTGGCCCTATAATACCATGAATATTATTTTTATATATATTAACATTGAGATTATCAAGAGCTTTTACTCCACCAAAATGCCTACTTAAGTTTTGTACTGTTAAAATATCATTATTTTCCACCATAAACCACTGCCCTTTTAAAATAATATTATCTTAAAACCTTTCCTCTTATCCGATTGAACTATTTAAATTATTACCCCTACCATCAATTAAACTACTTTAATATTCTAAAACCCGATCAATTTTTTTAAAATATTTAATAACTCCCGTTGTTGTATTTAAAATCAAAACCAAAGGTGCTGTTTTCAATTAAATTAACTTTATAATATCCAAAAGTTCCAATATTTAAAACACGTCTTAAATATATTTTATATAATTTATATTCTATGAAGACCAAAGGTCTCTTTTTCACAGAAAAATATTTTTTGTCTTATAGTTTGTAAATAATTTTAAATTTTATTAGTCTTTTATAAACAAATTTTACTATATATATATCTATCTATCAATACTTCATTATGATAATTTTAGAAATGATTTAAAAAATACTGTCAGCACAAGTATAAATCATTGCAATATTTGTTCTGTTTCTATTATTATATTTAAACTCCTAAACTCAGAAAGTAAATAAATAAAATAAAACAAACAATTATTATGAGAATAATTCATTAAAAAAAATTTATCATTAAATATAAGAAAAGAAAACTCCTCTTTTGACAATATAATAGTAAACAAAATCATTAAAGAAAGGAATCCTCTACTATTAGAATATCTGAAACTTTATGCAAAAGTCAAGAATTTGCTTCACTCATTTCAAAAATAAAAATCTTAAATATTTAAACAAACAAAAAGTACTAATCCTAATTATCTCAGCTGCCTGATTTCAGTCATGAAAATAATATCATGAGTTCTTTTTTTAATTCTAACTTTGTATTTTAAGCAGTTTTGAAGTCTAAACCACTTCAAATGCATTGTTTAAGAAAAAATCAAATGCTATTAACAATTTTGTTAAATCAGTATAAGGGCTTTTGTATTATCAATCATATCATTGATTTTTGTTTAGTCAACAAACATTTTTTATTCATTACAATAACCTGTTTGTCCCTGGTATTATAAAAATATAAATACATCACCCGATATAAGTACATTTTTTTAGGTTTAAAACAAAATAGAAGTACATAATACCCAAACATTAATAAATAATTGAACTTAACTGTTTTTTATAAGTTTTTAATCAGTACTGTTGATAGTATCTCTGCTTCATAAAAAAGTGAATAGTCTATTGAATATTTAGAGCAGATCATAGATAATTCATCAAATCAAGTATTGAATCAAAGACAAAAACTATATTTTAAAAATATACATACTGTTTTCATGTCGGAAGATAACTGTAATGCTTAATTATTTTTATTGCTACTAGTTTTTGGATTCAGGTTAATATTAATGACAGGTTTTAAATCTAAATTTCTAAATTTAAGTTCTAATTTTGTTTTTCCTTGCAATTCTCTAAAATATATTTATTAATAAATTTCACTTTTTTTTAATTCTTTTTTGTTATATAATGTTGATGGTCTATAGAAAAGGGAGAAGAACTCTTTTCATATATTGTTAATAACACTATTCAATCAAAACTCATTTCTATGATATTTCCTTATAATAGTGAAGACATCAATTTGATCTTTATAATGTATTTATATTTCAAAAATAATTTAAAAAAAGATAATCATGATTATTAATTTTTTTCTCTCCATAAATCAAAGTTATTCAGTATAAGATATTATTATTTCAGTATTATTAATAAATGGTATATACTATATCATAGATAGTTCAATTTGTGAATAATATTATAAGTATGTAAATACTAAGCTTTCATCCCGAGTTCGGGGTTATCTTTTTACCCCAGCTTGCGAATTTTAGAACAAAGTTATTATAAGCTTAGAAATATTAAAAAGGGGGAATTAAAGGGTGAAAAATAAACCAGAAAAATTTTTAGGATTTATTGTTATCTTGATAGTTTTATTTGTAGCCAAATTCTGGCTGAAAACAGACATATTATTTTTTAGATTATTAGCCGGATCGGGACTGGGATACGCTTTAGCTAGAGCTTATACTGGATTTGCAGGTAGTGTAAATAGAGCTTACAGAACCGGTTCAACTAAATTAATGAGAACTATGTTGTTTATGTTCTTTATCACAGCAGTTTTAATGACAGCTTTTCTATTTGGTAAAGATCCTGCTAGCTTCAACCTCTGGATTAAACCAATAAATATTGGATTAATGTTAGGCGGCTTTCTATTTGGTTTTGGGATGTCTATTTCTGTTTGCTGTGCTAGTGGTGTTTTGACTGACTTACCACAAGCTTTACCAAGAGCATTTACGACCTTGATTTTCTTTATGGTGGGAACATTTATTGGTTTTCCTGTTCAGTATACTGCTAACTGGGTGCAAAAATCATGGGTCAGTACTTACATAGGCTACAGAACAATGGGTGGTGTTTTTCTGCCTGACTTGTTTCAAGGAGATGGTTTTGAAGGTTATTTAGGGGCATTAATTGCTTTTGGTGCCCTCTGCCTGTTTATTGCCTTTTTAGCAAATTATTATGAAAAGCGTAAAAAAATGACCGGGCAATATAGCGGTTTAGAAATAGAAAAAGTTCAGGAAAATTTAGAACCTATGGATTTAAAAAAATTCAAATTATTTAGTGCTGACACTTATTACCACCTTTTTGAAAAACCATGGACATTGAAACAAGGCGCTATAGCATTAGCTATAATTGTTACACTCATGATGGGAATAACAGGTTATGGCTGGGGTGTTTCTCGTGCTTATGGTATCTGGTTTGGTAAAATATTAATGTTATTTGGTATTTCTGCTGAAGCTATTGCAGAATTTGCAAAAGTATCGGCTGAAACTTTTGCAACTCCTTTCTTTGAACATCAAACTTCTGTCCAGAACTTTGGTATTCTAGTGGGTGCAATTATTTATCTTTTAACTGCAGGCAGATTTATGGAATTCTTCAGTAGTGAACTAAATATAACAAAGAAACAGGGCTTAATGTATGCCCTCGGAGGATTGTCAATGGGTTTTGGTACTCGTGTTGCTCAGGGATGTAATGTTGGAGCTTTATTTACTCCAATTTCTAATTTCTCTCTATCAGGATGGGTATTCTTAATTTTCATGATTATCGGTGGAATAATTAGTAATAAATTTAGTGAAAAAGTATTTTAAAATTAACAAGCAACATGCTGCCTTTTATGGTAGTGATTCATAATATAACATTTACAGGAGGAATAAAATATGAGTAAAAGGATTTTAATCGTTGGAGGAGTAGCTGGTGGAGCAGGTACAGCTGCCAGAGCAAGAAGACTTGATGAAGATGCAGAAATTATTATGTTTGAACGGGGGCCACACGTTTCATTTTCAAACTGTGCCCTCCCATATCACTTGAGTGGAGTAGTAAAAGATTGTGATGATTTAGTTTTAATGTGTCCTTCTAAATTTGCTGAACAATACAACATCGATGCTCGAGTTAGAAATGAAGTTTTAGCTATCAATCGAGAAGAAAAAACTGTTGAAGTAAAGGATTTAGAAACGGGAGAAACTTACACAGAAGCTTACGATAAATTAGTACTTTCACCAGGTGCCAATCCAATTAAGCCAGGGAGCATTAAGGGTGTAAATAATGATAATGTATTTACAATTAGAAATGTAGTCGATATTGATAAATTAAATCAATATGTAGATGAAAATGATGTTGAAGATGTAGCAGTAATTGGTGCCGGCTATATCGGTGTTGAAATTGCTGAGAACTTTATTCACTCTGGTAAAAATGTAGCTCTAATAGAGGCTTTAGATCAGGTAATGCAGCCTTTTGATTTTGATATGGCGCAAATTATTCAAAAAGAGCTTTATGATAAGGGCGTTAATGTATTATTATCAGATCCTCTAGCTGAAGTATATGATGATCATGTAGTATTAAAATCAGGTAAGAAAATTGAGGCCGAAGCTGTTGTTTTAGCAATCGGTGTTAGTCCCGAAACTGAACTTGCTGAAGACGCAGGGCTTAAAATTGGAGAAACTGGTGGAATTGAAGTAAATCACAATTATGTAACAAGTGATCCAGATATTTATGCTGTTGGTGATGTAATCGAAGTTTATTCTAAAATTGCACGTTGTAAAACAAGATTACCACTGGCCGGACCTGCTCAGAGACAGGCCAGAGCTACAGCTAACCACATCTATAATATACCTACAAGAAATAATGGGGTTATTGGTACTTCAGTAATCAGAGCTTTTGATTATAATGCAGCTGCAACAGGTTTAAATGAAAAACAACTAAAAGATGCTGGAATTTCCTATGACTTTGTATATATTATTCCAACAGATAAAGTTGGTTTAATGCCAGATGCAAATCCTTTACATTTCAAATTAATATATGAAGTCCCAACTGGTAAAATATTAGGAGCTCAGGCTGTTGGCAAGGGTAATGTAGATAAGAGAATTGATGTTATTGCAACAGCAATTTTAATGGATGCTACTGTAGAAGAATTATCAGAATCAGAGCTGGCTTATGCACCTCTATTCTCAACTCCAAGAAATGCAGTTAACCAATCCTCTTTAGTTGCTATAAACTTAATTAACAACCGCTATAATCAAGTTCCAGTAACTAAAGTTAGAGAACTTGTAGAAGAGGATGCTTTCATTGTTGATGTTAGAGAAGAAGATGAATATGCCGAGGGCCATTTAGTAAATTCAGTAAATATTCCCTTAAGTGAGTTAAGAGAAAGAACAGATGAAATTCCTAAAGATGAACCAGTATATTTACACTGCCGTTCTGCTCAGAGAAGTTATAACGCTGTATTGGCTTTACAAGGAATGGGTTATAAAAATGTAACAAATATCTCCGGTTCATTCCTTGGTATTTGTTGCTATGAATATTTCTTAGATCAAACTACTGATAGAGACAAAATTGTCACAGAATATAACTTCGAATAATTAATTATCAAATATAATGGTTAATTATCTTAGATAAATAAAAGGTCATCAACCTCAAACTTGGTGGCCTTTTTACTCATTATATTGCTTTTTAATATAATTGATAAATAAGCACAAATATGATATCTTTGTTGTTAGAATAGATAGTTTTAAATATTAAATTAAAATAAACATATTAAGATAAGGAAGTGGGGGATTATGGCTTTAAAAAATAATGAAGAGCCAAAAAAAGAAAGGGGAAAAAACCCTACAAAGTGGGCTGACAAACTAGTTAATAGAAATGATGATACGGATAAAAAAAGTAAAACAGAAAAAGTACTCACAATTTTAACCTGGTCTTCTATTTTTATATTATGGTTTGTAATAACTAAACTAGGAATTTTCACTCCTACTCTGCTACCTGGACCTATAAGGGTTTGGAAGGCATTTTTGCATATTTTAGAAAATGGTTATAATAGTGTTCCCATATGGGTTCATTTAGGAGCAAGTCTTAAACGCTTATTTGTTGCCCTATTTTTTGCCATATTTACAGCTGTTCCTCTGGGTCTTTTAAGTGGTTATTTTAAAAAAGTTGAAGCTGTAATTGACTCTGTGATTGAATTCTATAGGCCACTCCCCCCCTTAGCTTACTATACTCTTTTAGTCCTCTGGTTTGGTATTGATGATCTCTCTAAGCAGGTGTTATTATTTTTAGCAGCCTTTGCCCCAATTTATATAGCATGTGTCTCTTCAGTTAGACAGCTTAATCAAGATTTTGTCTTGAGTGCAGAATCTCTGGGGGCAACTCAAAAAAACATTTTCTTTAAAATTGTTTTACCAGCATCTATGCCAGAAATTTTTACAGGGATTAGAACTGCTTTTGGAGTAGCTTATACTACCTTGGTTTCTGCAGAAATGGTCGCTGCTACTTCTGGAATTGGTTGGATGGTTTTGGACGCTTCCAATTTTCTTAAAAGTGAAGTTATTTTCGTTGGAATTATTATTATGGGGATTACAGGTGTAATCATTGATACTGGTCTGAGGTTTTTAGAAAAAAATATTATTTTCTGGAAAGGACATGTTTAATTAAAATTGAATAAATTAAGTAAAAATGGAGGTCATTATGAAAAAATCTCTTTTGAAAAAATTATCCGTTATTTTATTGATTTCTATATTGGTTTTTTCAGTTTCAGGTTGTGGTAATGATTCCGCTCAAAATGAGCAGGTATCTAAAGACGAAAGTACAGAAAAACAAGCTCTTCCAGAAAAAATTAACTTTGGTATTCTAAGAATTCCAAATGACGAGACAATCGCTCTGGCTGAAGGATATTTTGATAAGTATTTTACAGAAAAAGGTATCAAAGTAAATACTACAGTTTTTGATTCTGGGGCAGAGGCAAATCAGGCACTTGCTTCTGGTAGTATTGATTTTGCAACAATGGGAAACACAAATGCTATTACAGCTTTATCGAGAGAACTTAATGTTGAAATGATATGGCTGCATGAAGTTCTAGGCGATAATGAGGCTTTAGCTGTTAAAAATGGTTCAGGAATTGAAAAAGTAGAAGATCTAGTCGGTGAAAGAGTTGCCGTTCCTTTTGCTTCTACAGCCCATTATGTTTTGTTAAATATATTAAAAGAAGCAGGTATAGAAAATGAGGTACAGCTTTTAGATATGCAGACAGCAGAGATTGTTGCTGCCTGGGAACGTGGTGATATAAAAGCAGCTTATAGCTGGCAGCCTACTTTGGCTCAATTATTAAAAAATGGCCGTCCCTTAGTTACAAGTGAGGATATGGCCAAAAAAGGATACATTACAGCTAATGTAGAAGTAGTCCGTAAGAAATTTTCAAATAAATATCCCAATTTAGTCGTTGATTTCGTTTCTGCGATGTCTGAAGCAGCAGACATATACAGAGAAGATCCGCAAAAAGCAGCAAAAATAGTATCACAAGAATTAGGTATTGAACCCGAGGTTGCCCTACATCAAATGCGCGGTACAAGCTGGAAAACGCGAGAAGAACTCTTAAGTCAGGATTTCTTCGGTAGCCAAGAAAACTCGGGTAATTTTGCTAAGGTCATGAAAGATACCTCTGATTTTCTGCAAGATCAGGGCTCAATTGAGGACTCTCCTTCTCAAGCAGAATATAATGAATATGTAAATCCTAAATATATAAAACTATCCTTAGAAAAAGATTAAGAAACTAAATATATATCTTTAGTTAATAGTTAAAAGGGAAAGGGAATAATCTATGACTGCTCATTCTAAAAAAGAAAGTCTAATAAAAATAGAAAACATGAGTTTAGTATATGGAAAAAAGGATAAAAAAATACCGGCTTTAGAGGATATTGACCTGGAAATCAATCGGGGAGAATTCATCTGTGTGCTTGGACCCTCTGGATGTGGTAAAAGCACCTTACTGAGGGCAATTGCTGGTTATTTAAAACCCACATTGGGTAAATGCTTAATGCAGGGTAATGAAATAGATGGACCAGATTGGCATAGGGGAGTTATTTTTCAATCCCCAACTCTATATCCCTGGATGACTGTAAACGACAACGTTGAATTTGGTCCTAAAATGAGAGGTCTTCCCAAAGATAAAATAAAAGAAATCAGAAAGTACTTTTTAGATGAAGTAAAATTAAGCGGTTTTGGTAATAAATATACTTTTGAACTTTCTGGTGGAATGAAGCAAAGAGTTGCTCTAGCAAGAGTTCTTGCCAACTACCCTCAGGTTGTTTTGATGGATGAACCCTTCGGGGCATTAGATGCCTTAACAAGGGATGATATGCAGAATTTGATCCGTGATATATGGGAAGAAAATAATACGACCATCTTTTTTATAACTCACGATGTAGATGAAGCCCTTTCTCTAGCAACAAGAGTTATTGTATTATCCAAAAGACCTGGAAAAATCATCAAAGAATTTAAAGTAGATTTTACTAATAAAATATTTAAAAGTGGTACTAAAGATGTAATCTATCAGGATGACTACTTCGAAGTAAAAAATGAAATCTTAGATATTATTAACAGTCAAATTGAAAAATAACAAACTCCCCTAATAACAGACAGATTTCATAACTGGATTCTGCCTTTTACATAGAGGAGTTTTTTGCTCTGAGTACCTCAGCTTATTTATTTAATTACTTCATTTTAACATTTTTAGCCTTTTTGATCGACTAATTTTTATTTATAACTATTTACTAGATTCAAATAGAAAAATTTCACAAACACCTTTTAAAAAAGTTCTCAACAAATTTTAGTTGAGACATCATTTTTGAAATTGTTATTATGAAGCATCCTGCTGACTTGGCTCTGCTGGAGCACCACTAGGCATAGCTTTAGGTGTAGAACTATCAGCTGACCATTCAATCCAGGCACCATCATAAATTTTTAATTCACTATAGCCTGCATTATGTAAAGCAAGAAAAGTTTGAGCTGCCCTTATTGAAGTTTGACAATACATAATAACTGTCTTGTCAGGAGTTACTTCATTATCAGGATAATATCTTTGGATATAACTTACAGGATAATATTCACCATTATCATCATTATTATCAACATAATTGACATGTACTGCTCCCGGGATAATTCCCTCATTAACTTCCTCAACTGTTCTGACATCTAAAATTACAGTATCCTCACTGGGTTTATTTGCCTGAGCTAATACTTCTTCTTTAATTGCAATTAAACTTTCATCTTTCTCAGCTGCATTATACTCAACAGCTTCTACTTCACTTTCACCAGAAGTAAAGTCGGCTTTTTCTTTTTGAAGGGCATTTAATCCTCCACTGACAACCTTCATATTTTCAGTATCATGACCAAAGACTAACATTGTCCACCAAAGGCGAGCTGCATCCATATTATTGTTATTGTCATATATAATAACCTTGGTGTTATTAGAAATACCATTTTCACCCAAGGATCCTTCTACTTTGGAAGCTGACGCCAGCATATTGGGGTATGGACCAAAAGTTGTAATATCATTTCTGGCAATATTAACTGCACCTTCTAAATGCTGATTATTATAATCTCCAGATTTTTGAGCATCAACAACCACTACATCTTCATCTTTAATAATCTTTAAAGCTTCATCTGCAGTAATTATATCTTTACCCACTTCTCCGGGAAAAGATATATCTGCTTCACAACCTGTGATAATAATCGCAAATACTAATAAAAGAAAAAGCACCTTTGTTAATTTTTTCATTTTCCCACCTCCAATTAAATGTTAATTAAAATAGCAAATCTCTATTAATATTATAAGACATAATTCCCCGTTTTAGTTATAACTTTTACGAATAGTATATTAAATTATCAAATGCATCTTTACCCCCCTTTTTGTCGGACATAGATTTAAATTACATTATATATTTAAAAAACTGTTAAACTCACTTTAAGACAGTAATAACTTAAAAATATTTATTTAATATTAAATTAAATAATTAAATCAGCATTTGTTAGACTATATATATTTTTTTGATCATCTTTCATGTTAATCTTATTTTCTTTGAAACCAAATGATTTTTCTAAAATCATAATTAAATATTGATGGTTATTATTTTGTTAATTTGTTTTGATACATTTGCTTATCAACTCTTATATAAACTGTATTCATATCTTCTTTATTATTATTTGCCATAGCTTATTCTAAATTTGTGAGCAATTTTTTTAACCTATCACCTTCTTGTTGATCAAATATTGATAATATTACCCCCTAAATCAATAGCAGTATTAGGATCGCAAGTAGAAAATATTACCTGATATTTTTCACTAAAACCTTGTATTAATCCAATGGCCTTCTCCCTTCTAGCCGGATCTAAATTAACTAAACAATCATCAAGAATGACAAAACCATTGTTTTCACCAAACATATTTTCAAATAAAGCAAACCGTAATGCCAAGGCAGCACTATCAGAAGTTCCATATGAAAGTTTATAAATATCTGCAGGTAGTTTTTTACCATCTTTGCTTTCTAATTCTATCTGGAATTTATCATCTAAATTGGATACTTTATATTTCCCGTCTGTTAAAATATTGATATATCTACTGAAGGATTCAATCAAAGGATTAAATGATTTATCATCTATTTCTTCTAATTTCTTGTTATATACATTTTTTATCTTAAGTAAGCTTTTAGCCCTTTTGATTAATCTTTTAAAATCATACTTTAAATCTTGTAACTCTTCTTTCATATTTTCAGTTGAATTTTTCGGTAATTCACTTTTAGCTATATACATTTTTTCGCTTTTTTCTTTGAAATCTTCATTTAACTTATCGTGTTCTTTCCTTAATCTTTTTAATGTATGGTGATATCCTTTTGATGTATCAAATCTTTCTGGTAATTCTGCCAATTTTTCTAGTGCTTCTATTTTTGAATCTTTTTCTTTTTTTAATTCATTGATATTTTTTTCTAGACTATCAATATTAACATACGACTCTTCCCACTCGTCAATTTTATTCTCAATGATTTTAATTTCAGATTCTAAATCTCTTCTTTTATCTTTGGCCTTTTCAATTTCTTTATCGATTGTTTTAATTTTTCTAGTCTCTTTTATGTCTTTATATTTTTCCTTTTCATTTATCAGATCTTGATAGCTTTTTTCTTCTAAAATATCATCTATTCTTTCTTTTTTATTATTTATAGTATGATTTATATTTCTAAGCTTTTGCAGCTTGTCTCTCGCTGATGATACATCTACAACTCCTAATTTCTTTAATGTCTTTTGAAATTTTTTATTTGCTTTTATATAAACATTTCTGATTTCTTCATAATCTATTTCAGCTGATTCAACTTCAATTTCAATCTCTTTAGTTCTGATATTTATATACCCATTGGCTTCAACCTCTTCATCAATTTGTACTTTCCTTTTTCCTTCTATACCAGTTATTACAAAAATATCATCAGAACTTGCCCTATTTACTTTAGCCTTTAAGCTGGCTCCTTTTAAACTGGCTTCAGCTTGATCTATTTTTTGTTTGTTTATTTCTAATTCCTCGACTTTCTCTTTATTTACATTATCTAATTTTTCTTTTTTTTCTTTCCACCTACTAATTGATTTTTTTATTTCACCTATTTTATTTATTTTATTTCCTATATCTCTTTTCCTGTTAAGTTTATCAGCTCTTATTTTCTCTTGTTTTAATATTTTTATTTTATCTTTTAATTTTTCTATCTTCTCACTTAACTTATTTATTTCTTTTTCCTTTTCGGGCCAATTGTTATTTATCTTCCTCATTTCTTTTAAACCATTATTTATTTCCCCTATTCTTCTATTAATCTTTTCCCTTTGGTCAATATCATCTTCTATCTCAGTCAGGCTTTCTTTTTTATGTCTTACTTCTTTTAACCGCACATTTATTTCCTCTAATTCTGAACTCACTTTCTGGTAAGCTAATTCCTTATCTTCAGCCTTTTTAATCTTTCTTTTCAGAATTTCTTTTTTAATGAAAGTGTCATAAATTTTACCTGTACCCTGCTGATAAGGATTATTAAGCCCCCTATCTAAATTTGATGGCCTGTTATTTTCTAAATCCCATCTTTTAATTAGAGTATCCAATTCGTCCTTTATTTTATTGCCTAACTTATCTATAGATATATCGCCTAATTCCAACACCGCTTTCCTTAAAATATTACTTATCGTCCCTTTTAATTCGGTTAATTCGTTCTCATTAGTTATCCTGTTTAAAAAAGATTTTACTTCTGCTTGTTTAGTAAATACTATATTTTCATATGTGCTCTTACCATATGGTAATAAATTTTGTCTCTTTTCTTTAATACTGCTTTTATCAATTCTTGATTTATCAGGTAATATTATATGACCTTCGGGATCATTATTACTCCATTTTTTATAAATCGTATAATCATTTTCTCCAATACAAAATTCTAGTCTTCCTTCAACATAATTCCCCTCTGGATAAGGGAAAAAGCGATCACTAAATTCTTTACCCCTCAAATCCGAATAATTGTATCTTAATTTTGGTTCTATAAATAAACTAACAAATATGGCGTTTATAATAGAGCTTTTACCTACTTCATTAGGTCCCGCTAAGACATTTAATCCTTCTTTGAATTCAATATCTATATTATTAATACCGGCAAAAATATCAGTGTGAAAGCTTTTTAACCTCATTCTTTCACCTCCTGAATTAATTCATAAGCAATTTCTAGAGTTTTATCTTCACCCATTAATTCATTTAAAATTTGATAGGGGAAAGAATCAACGGGAAATTCTTCTTTGATTTTTTCTTCGGTAATTTTTAAGTTCAAATTATCATCGATAATTCGAGCATAAGCCGTAATTTCTTCAATCCTATTATAATACTCATTTTTTTTATCATGGAGCTCCTGGTCAATTCTTCCAAAAAGATTGAACCTTACCAATTTATTCTCAGGATTATTATTTTTAATTTCTTTTAATAAATTGTTTAAATCTTCTTCTGTATTGATTGCTCGTTTGAACTCTTCAAAACTATATTTACCAGTAATTACTTTTTCTGCTTTAATTTCTTCTTTTCTATTTATCTCAATATACCACACAGAACCTTTATGCTTACAATCAAAACCATCTGGTTCGGGAGTGCCGGCATTATATATTTTTTTATCGTATATAATATTAGCTTTAGTCGCTGGGATTGGAATATGAGTATGCCCCATTAACCATAAATCCATACTTAAATTTCTCAGTTCATCTTTTTTCATAGCAAAGTAACTATCTGTCATATCAGGTGAAACACCTTTAATAGCACCATGTGCAATACCTATTTGATAATTGGTATTGTTCCTCTCTTTTAATTCTTTTATCCACTTTAGCTTATTCTCGGCAGAATGTTTGCTATCACAAGGTGCTGGATATATATCAACATCCAAGTCAAATCTATTTAAATTGTATTTATTTTCTTCTTCTAAAAACAGTATTCGATTTGTTATGTTCTCTTTGAATGTTTTCCATGCATCTATATTCTTATTATCGTGATTGCCAGGTAAAACAAGTACTGCATCCCCGGAAAATTCATCCAAAATATTAATGGTTTTTATTACATCTTTATCAAGCATAGTAAATTTATCAAATAAATCTCCAGCTATCACAAAAAGATTACAACCTCTATTATTTGCTTCAATTATAATATTTTTTAAAGTTTCATATCTTGCATCTTCTAAACTCTTACTTAATTTTTGATGGTAGCGAGAAAATTTGCGGCCTAAATGTATATCACCTGTATGCATGATTTTTAGTAACATATAAACTTTCCTCCCTGTTTAGAATCTATTAAAAAATGTAAAGCATGTATTAATATATTTAAATATAAGTGCTCTTTAACCTTGTTTAATTTCAACCAATAAATAAAAAGATAACTCTTTATTCCCTTTGATGTTGCTTAATAGTAATATTCAATAAAAGGTTCTAAACCTCCGGTGTAGTCAAAGTATCCGGGTGATAATACTATGTTACTATATTGCCTGCTTCATTTCAATTGAGATTTAAAGAACCTGCATTTGAATTAGAATATCCAAATAACTTAATTCAAATAATATGGTTTGCCGACTTCTCTATGTTCTGAATATTTTAAAAATAATTATTCAGATTACTTTTGAAAATTAAACAAAGTAAAGTTATCCTGCTATAATTGAATTTTATCTTTCTATAATAGTGAGATATTCATTTTGATACTACTTCTTCTTCACCTATCTATAAACAAAACGTTTTTGTAATATAGAGCTAGAAGAGAAATAATAAAAAATAACAAAATATTTGATAGTTCTTTATTATTAAAGGAAATTCTTAAAACTTCAGAATATATATACACAACATTTTGAAATTACAACAACTCTAAAATAAGAGTTAAATCTTGTTTATAAAAAAGCTTATCAATAAACAACCTATAAGTAACTAATCTCATCTAATTAGGCAAAAGATATTACAATATAATAATCTTCTATTTGAATTAATAATAAATATATAGAATTACTATTTTATCATTTTCTCTTCATCAAATATTCATATATAAAGTTTATTATAATACATTTAGTTGAAAAATAATTTATATGTTATATCATTTTACTCTATTATTGATTATTAATATCATCATCCTTGGTTTCCGATGTTTCGCTGTTTCCTGCCGTCTCAGAATAGCTCATAGTCTCATTTGCCTTAGGCTTTTTTCATATTCGTAGTGGCCCACGACATCCTTGTCCTCAGCTAATTTTTTAATCGTGTTCGGAATTCGGTACTTTCACCCTATATATTCAGCGCACACCTGTCAAACAACCAAAAAGGGCAGTAATATATTACTGCCCACCTTGTATCAAGATAATTATTTAACTATATTTCTTTTTAGAATTATTTGGAAATTAATAGTAGATTTTTGTTTAGATATTAGCTTGCTATTATATCTTTATTTTTTGCTGTAGAAGAAACTGCTTGTTCCCTACCTATAATCCCTGTTGGCCTCCAGCGTAATAGTGATATAATAACAATACCAACAACAAGTGTTCTTATATGCGGAATTTTAGCAGAACTAATAGGTAGATAACCAGCTACCATTTCACTCACACTCCATGCGCCCCAGATAACAAAAGCTCCAACAATAGAACCCTTATTATTACCTGAACCTCCAGCAACAACCATTAATAATGGCAAGAAACACATCATAATATCTGTATAGGACATAGGGTTTATATAACCCTGATAATGAGCAAACATTGCTCCTCCAATTCCAATTATCATTGAGCCCAGTACGAGTGATTGAAAACGATAGGAAAAAACTTTTTTACCCAGCATCTCAGTAAGCTTTTCATCTTCTTTTATGGCCATCTGAATTCTTCCCCAGGGAGATTTAACTACTCTTTCCAGTAGATAAAAAATTAGGAGCATAATCAAAAATGCCAAAATTCCATAAACCCAGTTTGAAAGATCATTACCTACAAAACCTGATAAGGGTTTATGTATTCCCCCGATACCCCAGACACCATTACTCAGCCATTGTTCATTTTTAAGTATTATCTGAATTGTCATACCTAAGCCAAGTGTTGAAATAGCAAAAAATCCAAATTCCAGATGTAATGTAGCCATTCCTATCAAGCCACCAAGTAATCCAGATACCATAGCAGCTCCAACCAATCCTATAATAAATGGCAAACCATAACCGCCTAATCTACCTCCTGCTGTAGCTCCTGTTAATATTACAGAAGTATAACCACCTGCTGCTGCCAGCCCAAAAACAGATAGATTAAATAATCCCGTATAACCCCACTGTAAATTATAGCCTAAAGTTATTATCGCATAAACAGATCCCATACATAATAGGGCTGCAATATAAGCAATCATTTTATACCTCCTATCTTTCCAGGAAGGTACCCTGGAAAATACCATGTGGTTTAGTAGTCAATATTACGATCAAGAGTAGAAAAGCAAGTACCTGCTTATATCCACTCATTTCAATGGGAATACCAGTTGAATCAAATATTACCTGTAAAATTTCTGAGCCAAACTCCTGTGTAATACCAATAATTAAACCAGCTCCAAGTGTTCCTAGTATAGCTCCATCACCACCACAAACTACAGCAAAAAACATAGCCATTAATAATGTGAAACCCATTATTGGCCTTAACTGTATTGCGAGACCATAAAACACACCGGCAGTAGCTGTTAAAACTCCAGCAATTATAGTAACTGTAGTATGAACATGCTTGTTTTTTATACCTGAAATTTCTGCTAACCGCGAATCATTTGCAGTAGCTAACATAGCTTTGCCCAGTTTTGTATAATATTGAAAATAATAAACTATACCCACAATAATTAATGTTGCTAATACAACAAATATCTCATCAGGGCTAATATTTATACCACCGGCTAAGTGATATGTTTTTCTAACTCCCGAAATATAATTTTTTAATTGTGGACCCCATATTAAATATATCAAACTTCTTAATACAAAAAGCATACCAAATGCAGTTAAATAAAAAAACATAAAAGGAGAATTTCTTTTCCTTAGTGGCTGGTATAAAAACTTGTCTACTGCTGTCATGATTATTGCAAGTACAATCATTGACAAAATAAGTGCCAATATTAAACCTGGACCAAAACTTACTACAGGAAAAGAACCCATTGGTATTATACTTAAAAAAGCAAATGCTAAATACGCTCCCAGCGTAAAAAATGTTCCTCCTGTAAAATTAAAATAATTTTGTATAAGCAAAATATATGATATTCCCAGGCCACCGAGAGTAATTATACTTCCTAGAATAATTCCATTAACAATACTTCCTAGCATATTTAAATACCTCCTTTTTAACCCCCAAAATATAGATTCATTACTTGGTCATTATCTAATAATGTATCTGTAGGTGCTTCAAAAATTATTTCCCCACTTCTTAATAAATAACCTCTATCAGCTGCAGGAATAGCCTGTTCAGTCTGAGCAACAAGCAATATAGTCATATCTTCTTCTTCCTGCAATCTCACAATTGAATCTAATACATCAGTTACGAGATTAGGCTGTAATCCAGATGTTGGCTCATCCAATATTAGTAAAGATGGATCAATCATAATTCCTCTGCTTATTGCCAGCATCTGTCTTTGACCTCCTGATAAATTACCTGATGTCTGTTTTAACCTTTCTTTTAAAATTGGAAATAAGTCAAAAATCATATCCAGTCTTTCCTGAATATCTCCCTCATATGTATAAGCACCCATCTCTAAATTATCCATGACTGACATATCTGTAAATATATTACCTTCCTGAGGGACATATGATATACCCTTTGTTAATATATCAGAAGGATCCATACCGGTAATATTTTCACCATTAAACATCACTTTACCCTTTTTGGGTTTTAATACACCATCAATAGTCCTCATCAAAGTCGTTTTACCGGCACCATTAGGGCCAATAACAACAACAAATTCTCCTTTATTAACTTCAATTGAAGCATCAAACAATACATCTACAGGGCCATAACCTGCAGTTACATCTTTGACTTCTAATATTTTCTCTCCTTTATTCATAATATATCACTCCAGGTAAAATTATTTATTCCCCAAGATAAGCTTTGATAACTCTTTCATCATTTTGAATTTCTTCTGCATTGCCTTCTGTTAATTTAGTTCCATTAACGAGTACCAATATTGGATCACATAGGTTCATAATAACCGCCATGTCATGTTCAACAACTAAGAATGTAATATTTTTCTCCTCGTTTAGTTCTCTTACTCTATCGTTTACTTTCTTCTGCATTCCCGGAGGAACACCCGCACCTGGTTCATCAAGTAAAACTAATTCTGGTTCTACCATCATCATTCTACCTAGTTCCAATAACTTTCTTTCTCCACCTGGAAGGTTACCGGCATATTCGTCAGCTTTGTCTTCCATATCAAGAAATCCCAGTATTTCCATAGCTTTTTCTTTATATCCATCTTCTTCCTTTCTTACACCACTTTTATTAAACCAGTTGTTAAATATATTTTCACCAAGTTGATTTACAGGTGCAATTAATAAGTTTTCCAGTACGGTTATTTTAGCCAGATCTCTTGTTATCTGAAATGAACGATATATATTTTTTCTTAACATTTGATGTGGTGCATTACCTGGTTGAAGTTTTTCTCCTTTAAAAAAAATTTCACCTGAACTTAAAGGATAAAAGCCTGTAATTAAATTAAATATAGTTGTTTTACCAGCCCCATTTGGCCCTATTAAACCAGTGATAGTACCTTTCTCTATCTCAATATTTGCATCCTGTACAGCATGTATACCACCAAAATGCTTATTTACATTAACTAATTCTAATATAGTACTCAATTTTTTCACCCCATCTCTATTGTCTTGCTTTTTAAAAAAAAGGGGGGGTAACCCCCCTTATCTTCTTATTATTCTGCCTGGTATTCCGGCGGCATTAAGTCCCTTGGTACTGGATCTGGTATTATATTTTCTATAGTAATAATTTCACCATCTTCTATTGTCCATGTCTGAATTGCAGACATTGCGTCTCCATATTTATCATATTCTACATTACCACTGGCGCCAATGTAATTTATTTCTTTACCTTCTTCTAATAAGGCAAATGCCTTCTTGAATCCTTCTACAGTAGCATAGATCTTTTCTCCTGGTTCTGAAGTGACAGCTCTAATATTATCTCTCACATCTTGACCTGTAACTTCACCGGGTGCTTTGCCTGATCTAGCAATAGCTAAAACAACTGATACTAAACCATCAAAACCAGGTGCCATATATGGTTTAGGAGGATATTCACCATATTTTTTATTGTATCCTTCCATAAAACTATCTTTTGATGCTCCAGGCCATCTACCTTGAGTAGACCCCAGAACAATACCTTCCATATATTCAGCACCTAACGAATCTATCAATTCCGGCACCTTCTGGTCAGGACTGCCATACCATGGTATATCATCCCAGCCATTAGCATAAATTTCTTTATGCATAACTGTAGCATCTTCAGGATAAGCAATTATAAGGGTAGCATCAATATCTCCATTCTGATATGTTCTTCTAATCTCTGAAGAATAACTTGATTTACCAATTTCAAAAGGAACTTTAGCTACTACCTTTCCATCATGTATTTTAGAGAAGGTTACAGCAGCTGCATCTGCTATCCCCTTGCCATAGGCATTATTCACATAAACAATACCTATTTCTTTATGACCATCATTGTACATGGCCTCTCCCAATACACGTCCATTATAAAGATCATGTGCAGAAGCACGGAAAAAATAATCATTATCTTTTACAACGGAGATCATTGGTGAAGTACCAAGTGTTACAAATACTGCTTCATTAGGAATAGTAACACCCTGTGAAACACCCATGGCCACACCACTTGAATAACAACCAACTATAGCAGGTACTTTGTTTACATTAATAAGTTTACGGGCTGCATCAACCCCTTTTGTTGGTTCACTTCCTGTATCCCTATTAATAATTTTTAATTCATTACCATGTATTCCTCCAGCCTCATTTACATAATCTTGAACTAAAGTGCAGGCATTAGTAATGGCTTCACCAAAAGCTGCTGCTGTACCTGTCATAGGCCATATAGTCCCTACCTTATAATCCTCTGCTTTAGCAAGTCCTGTAAAAGAAACAACAAAAACAAAGATCAAAATGGTTATACATGTTATAATTTTCTTTTTCTGCATAAAAAGCCTCCTTTTTATATTGTGGTATAATTATTAAAACTTATTTTTTTATTATCCCCCCTCTTATAAAATTTTACTCATTTCAGAACATTTTTAATTTTTAGATATAAATGAATTTTCTTACTTCTCGCATAACAAAAATTAACTATTGTATAATAATATTTTAAAATGTAAAGATTAATCAATGTAAATGTTACAATCATATTAATATAAGCTGGTTGAATTAATTATGTTTAGTTTAAGGAGTGATTTCAATTTACAGTTTTTAATATTTGTGGTTTTTATCTTCTAAATTATTGAAGTGCGATGAATTTTCAGAGGTAAGGATTACAATTATTTTGTCTAAATGTAAAAATGATAATATATTTACTATAATAAATATTATTTTAAGCATTATTTAATATCTTAAATTTAATTTTAATTCAACTATTTGTCAAACTTATGGTCAATAATATTGTACAGACTATAATTACCATTATTGTAATAATGGATATCATCCTCTGTTGATGTTTGGTGGAGCTACTGAAAACATAATAAAGGCCTAGTTAAGGTCTGGTAATGTTTATACCTTAAGAAAATCTGTTAGATTTATCGGTATAATGTTTAAAGAATATAAAAAATGATTAGAAAGATAGAAAGATACCTGTTTATCTTAAGAAGTGATAGTGGCTTTGCTAAATCTGGTATTTATAAAATTTCAGAGAAAAATAATATTCTCTATACCACTAGATTAAAGGCAAATGCAATATTATATGATTTAGTTAAACTATTAGTAAAAAAATTAATTCAAAAAAATTATGATTACTTTTATGAAAAACAAGTTGTTTATAAACGATTCAATTATAAAACTGTTAATTAGAATAAAGAACGAAAAGCTATTTAAAAAAGTTGAAAAACCAAAAGGAGAACTAACTTATAATTTAAATAACTGGATGAGGTATAATTATTTACTAGAAAATAATAAATCAGATATGATGAGAATTGTTAGAACAAAGTTTATAAAAATAACAGAAAGAATATTAAAAACGGGTAGATATTTTTATTACAAACTTACGAGCAGCTGTCCTAACAAGAAGTTGTTTTTAAAGTTTTAGCCAACATATAAAATTTAGATTTTGCATGATTTAATATCTTTAGTTAATGAATATTTAATAAAAAATTTCAAATTCTATAACTGTATCTAATTTTAATAATAATATTCACCAATTAATCCAATGGTTGCTTATTTGATTAAAATTGACAATATAATTTAGTTTAATTTATCATTTAAGTTGATTTGGAACTATTTTATTAAAAAAAGACTTTTTAAAGAGTCTTATGAATAATTCGGGTTAATTTTTTTTTATATAACAAGTGTTTTCTTAATTTATCTTAATTTGTAGTGCTTTATAAAAATCTTTAATATTCTCTTTTTTTTAATATCATTTTCTTCAAATTTTATCAAATGATCATATTTCTAATATTATTAATTATTTTGATGAATTTTGGCAAAATTTTTTTATTGTTTATTTCAAGTTTGTTTTTTATTAAAATGATGATAAAGATATAAATAATAAACACGTTTATATATTAACCATGTTTTTCTACTTACCTTACTTCTTGATAGTATTAAAAATTCCTTTTTTTTATTCAAGTTATTATTATCACAAAATATACAGCAGCTTGAATTCTTTTTTTATTATATTAAAAGCTTCTTCAGAACATAGGTTAGACTTTTTTAATGGTTTATAGGGTTCAGAACTTGGGTTACAGAAATAACTAGTTATTTCGACATTTTAATGACTATTAAACTGTAACCTATGTTATAACTTTAACAATTGATTATCATCCTGATAAGTAATTTATTGCACTTCTAACATGCATCTCAACACCATAAGCTAATGTGTCTTCATCTATATTGAAACGGGGATGGTGATGAGCAAAATCTGTACCTTTTTCTTTATTCCCAGTTCCTATAAAATAAAATGTTGATGGAACTTCATCTGAAAACTCACCAAAATCTTCTCCTGCTAAATTAGTATAATCGACTATATTACTTATATCACCAAATGTTTCTTCAGCACTTTGATAAGCTAATCTCACCATTTCTTTATTATTATAAACTGGAGGACTTCCTACTATATAATCGATTTCATATTGAGCTCGGTGTAATTTGCATTCACTCTCTATGATCCGTTCAAATCTTTCTCTAAGCCTTTCTTCGCCCCGCGAATCATCTCTGTATAGATATCTAATGGTCCCCCTCAATTCAACTTCTTCTGGTATAATATTTGCAGCAGTTCCTCCATTGATCTGACCGAACATTATCAAAGTGGGCTTTAGCGGGTCTATTTCTCTAGTCTGCACTGCCTGAACTGATTGAATTATATTACTTGCTGTTAAAATAGGGTCAATCGCAGTATGTGGCGCTGAGGTATGGCCCCCCTGTCCGATAATTTTAACTTCAAATTCATATAAGCCACCCATTACTACACCTTCTGAAATGGCTACTTTCCCACTTTCAATAGGTGTCCAGAGGTGAATTCCAAAGGCACCATCAACCTTGGGATTATCCAATACTCCTTCATCGATCATCATTCGCGCTCCCGCAGTCTCTTCATTCGGCTGAAATACAAATTTAATATTCCCATGAATTTTATCTTTATATCGTGACAGTATTTTTGCTGCAACTAATAACATAGCTGTGTGCCCATCATGGCCGCAAGCATGCATCACACCCTTATTTACTGATTTATATTTTATATCATTTTGTTCTGTTATGGGAAGGGCATCCATATCTGCCCTGAGCATCAAGGTTTTTTTGGGCTTATCACCTCTTAACAGTCCAATCACTCCAGTTTTGGCAACGTTTTCAGTTACTTCAAGTCCTAAATCTCTTAAATAATCAGCAACAATTTTAGCAGTTCTTTTTTCTTCAAACCCTAGCTCAGGGTGTTTATGAAAATCTCTTCTCAATCTGATTAGTTCATCATTTAATTCTTTTACCTTCTTTTTAATATCCATTTACTTATCCCCCTATTAATAACCATAAGCTATATATCTCAAGAATAACGTTACCTGTAGGAAAAATATAAAAAGAGCTGAAAATACTAAAAGCATGGCAATAAAAACAGGTGTCTTTTTAATGACTTGAAAGTATGATCTCTTAATTATCCCAATCGCTGTAAATATATCGCAACCAAAAGGTGGAGTTGCTGAACCGGTTACTGCTTGTAAAGTTACCATTGTACCAACTAAAACAGGATCAATACCCAGCATTATAACAACTGGCTTAAATATCGGAGTTAAAATCATAATAACTACAATAGGATCTACAAACATGCAACCTATAAAGAATGCTCCCGCAATAACAAACAATACCCACACCTGAGTGGGATTAGAACCTATTATCGCAGTCAAAAATTTACTTGGTATTCTAAACTGTGAAAACACACCAACAGTAACCAGATCTGTTAATAAGTCTATCTCCTTTAAATTATTGGACATATAATCCGTGGGTGCTTTTCTAAAGACTGTACATATAAGTCTTGATACTCCATTATATTTTCTTTATTCAGCCCGGTTCTAATTTTTGCCCCATTACTATCTTGTTCCCTGCCAAACCAAATAGGTTTTCCTCTATCTATGAAAATTAGTACCTCTTGATGAGCATAAAATGACCAACCATCATATCCTTAAACATAATTCATGTTTGACAGGTGAGTTGCTAGCAATACTTCTAATTTATTTCCCCTCATTTTCTCTTTTATCTATTTTTATACTCACTTTTTTTAATATATTCATTTTGCTTTTTCTCCTTACTTTATATTCAATGTATTTAAAAACAAGTTATTGCCTACATTGCTACCAGTTGTTACAATTACAGAATTTCCTCCAATGCTTTTTATCTTTTTTGATAATAAGGCAGCAATCCCTACTACAGCAGCACCTTCTAATACAAAATGTTCTTCTTTAAAAACATAAGACATGGCTTCTTTAATTTCTTCTTCTGATACTAATATTATCTTGTCGACGTATTTTTTTACCATATCATAAGTATACTGGTTATCAAACAAGATGCCGCCCTGTAAGCTGTCTGCAAGGCTTTCATGCTCCCCAACCCTTACTGGCTTGCCTGCTTTTATGCTTTCATACATTGCAGCTCCTTTTTCCATGCTGATACCATAGACTTTACAATCTGGATAGATAGATTTAATTACAAAAGCGATTCCGCTAATAAGTCCACCACCACTTAAAGGAACTAGAATACTATCCAGTTTTGGTATTTTTTCTAAGATTTCCAATCCAATAGTCGCTTGTCCACAGATAATATATTTATTATCAAAGGGAGGTACAATAGCTCTTTTTTCAGTTTTAGATAACTCTACTGCTTTTACTTGCGCTTCATCCTGGCTGTTTCCATGTATAACAACTTTACCATATGAATTTTTAATCCCTGCAATCTTATTTTTAGGGACATTTTTTGAAATACAAATCTTTGCATCAGTATTTAATTTTTTTGCAACATAAGCAGTTGCCCTACCGTGATTTCCCGTTGAATAAGTCGTTAATCCATTATTTAATTCTTCACTTCTTAAGTGTCTGGCAAAATTTGTAGCACCTCTTACTTTAAAACTTCTGGTATCTTGTAAAAACTCTAATTTAAAATATATTTGAGATTTATTTTTTTTTGATAGGTCCTGTGCTTTATACAAAGGGGTTTTCCGTACTATATCATAAACTAATTTTTTTGCTTCATACACATCTCCCATAGTAATATATTGCTTCAACAGTATTACCTCCCCTTGGCATATTTAAATTATTCATGAACTATAATATCGATTTCAACATCCAAACCAGCATCGAATCCTTTTACATCCATTGCTATTCTTGTCGGGAGAATTTCATTATCAAAAAAATTTATAGACATAATCCATTTCCTTTTTATCTTTCATATCTGATATATATACATTGACCTTTAAAACCTTTTTTTAGACTTGAACCGGCTTTCTTTAATATATTTTCTATATCTCAACTTTCGCAGTTAAGAATCTTTAATGGTTCCTTGATATAATTGGGAAGAAGTCCAAAAAAATAGTCTAATAGTTTATTTATCTTCTCTTCAGTAATTTTCAAACAATCATGAAGTGACTG
>JAGXLU010000042.1 GCA_018334565.1 Halanaerobiales bacterium
AAAATTAGAAGGAACTAATAACAAAATTAAAGAGATAAAAAGAAGTGCTTATGGCTTCCATGATAACAGGTATTTCGCATTAAAGATTAAACAGGCTTTTCCTGGAAATATCTAAAAATGTACCAACAGATATGGAGAAAAACCATACTTTAAAAACGGTATCTTTAAAACTTATTAAAAAGCAGTATGAACAACAATTGGGAGTCTGCTTTTTGGTCCAAAAACTACTGTATTGTATCTACTAGTAGTGCTACTATTGAGACAATTAAAGATTATATTGAAAATCAAGGGAAAAATTAATTTTAACTTCAATATCTAATTAAATTTAAAATAACCAATTCATCTCCACCCAATACAGTAGCTTGGATGGAGTTTTCTTGGCTGTTTTAGATAAAAAATATCAGACTTCTAACCATAATTAACCATTTTTTTACATATAATAATAAACTTTTTAATTAATTCATCATCTTTTTTATTTTTATTATATGCCAGATAAAATTTACGTATTAAATTGATATCTTCTACACTTATTTCTCTTATCCTACCACATTGTTGAGCCTTAGAAGAAGCAAATTCAGAAACAAAAGAAATACCCAATCCCGACTGTACTGCTGATATAACTGCTTCTGTGCTACCCAATTGACATTTTATATTTAAGTCATTAATATTCAAATTAGCTCTTTTAAAACCACTTAACATTGCTTTTCTTGTGCCCGAACCAATTTCTCTAATTAAAAAATTCTCTTCCGTGAGATTAATCATCTTAACTACATCCCTTTCTGCTAAGGGATGTTCTAAAGGTATAATTAACTTTAATTGATCTTCTACTACTTCTATAATTTCAAATTTAGTGGATGTTGGCTTATAACCAACTAATATTAAATCAACCTCTTTCTGATCTAATAATTCGATCATCTCTGCACTGTCTCCAACTTCAATTGAAGATTTTATCTCCGGCCTATCTTTAGATAATTCAGCCAATATATCAGGCAGTATATATTCTGAAGGTATAGTACTTGCTCCTATAGCAATATTTTTATAATATTTATGCTTTTTATTTTCAACTTCGAAAACTAATTTCTCCCACTTGTCTAAAATATCTTTGCTATAACCATAAACAGCTTTACCGGCCGGTGTTAAAATCAAAGCACCTTCTTCTTTTATTATTAAATCTGTAGCAAAATTATCTTCTAACTTTTTAATCTGCATACTCACAGCAGGTTGAGTTAAACCTATTCTATCAGCCGTAATAGAATAACTACCAGTATCAATCAACTGTACAAAAGTTTTTAAGCTATTTATTTTCATAAAAATAACCTACTTTCTTAATGTTGCTATTAAACTCTTAACATTAATTAATAAATCAAGGGCGTTATGTATATCACCTACCAGCAAGTCAGAATTTGTAAGACATTTTTTTGATACACCTTCTTTGCCCATAACTGCAATTCCAATAGCAGCTGTTTTGAGCATGGCTGCATCATTACTTCCATTCCCAACAGCAGCCGTTCTTTCTGCATCTAGACTTTTAATAAAATTTCGCTTGTTTTCACTACCCTTTGTTTTTTTATCTAAAACTACGATATTCAATGTTTCGTTTTTAATTTCCTCTTTTACACACCCAAATGTATCTGCAGTAAGAATATGTATATTGGCTTTTTTGCTTAAAAATTTTAACTTTTCTTCCATCCCTTCTATTAACTGACCGTGAAAAGCTAAAGTCCCATTATAATCCAGGACAATATTTTCTATTGTAAACTTTTTAAATCCAGGAATTTCAAATTCAATCAATTTCAATACACCTTCTTCTAGAAAATATTCCTTAAAACAATATTTTACATCCTCTTCAGTCGTTAACAATTAAGTACGAAAATTCTTTAAAGGAACTCATTCATCTCCATAACATCCATCTGACAAATTCTCAATTTGCCTTTTCTTTAACGCTCAATACCATTGCTTTTTTTAATATATCACGTTCCATTCGTGCTTCCATAAGTTTCTTTTTAAGTTGTTGTATTTCTTCTTGTTCAGAGGTTAATTTTTGTTTCCCTTGTCCTGGGAAAGCCAATTCACCTTTATCAGAGTATTCACGTTTCCACCCGGATAGATTATATGAACTTGTACCTAAATTTCCTGCTATTTCTTTAATGGTTTGATTAGAATTCAAACACAGCTCTAATGCTTTACATTTGGATTCTTCACTGTAATAGCTTCTTTTACCCATTTGAGTACCTCTTGAATTCTATTATACACCTTAACTCAGTGTCCGACAAATGGGAGAGCATATCCATATCTTAGGAGGGGTGATAACACAGCCTAAAGTTTTCATCATAACAGCCTCGAGGGCATAATACCGAAACTATCATTGCGTAATTAAAAGAAAAGTTTCGGTGTAAGTTTCTTTAAGAAATCCTCGTTCATAATTTTTGCGAACGGGCGGAAAGGATGTCAATACACACCTAATACACATCTGATTTTTATAATAGAATAAAAAAAAAGAAAAAACCGAGCTTGAGCCCGGCCTAATTTTAAGATAATTATCATTTTATTTTATACTAATTGGTTAAATCTGTCTATCTTATTACCAATTACTTCTAAAGAATCAAGCCAGAAACCCTTTGTGCTAATATCTATATCAAAGGTTTTTGCTACATCTTCTATTTTGTTTTTCCCAGTCGCTTTTAATAAATCTTTGTATTGAGACATAAAATCATCTCCAATCCCCTTACTGAGATCATATATTCCAAGGCCAAATAAAAGACCAAAAGCATAGGGAAAATTATAATAATTATTATCTGCAGAATAATAATGTGGTTTATTAAGCCACATATATGGATGCAAATAATTGTGGTTTAATCCATCGCCATAGGCTTTTTTCTGAGCTTTTTCAACCATGGTTTTCAATTCTTTTACACTTAAAGAACTCGATTTTCTCTTTTCAAAAAGCTCCTCCTCAAAAAGAAATCTACTGTAAATATCAACGATTACCTGAGCAGCTGATGTTATATAATTTTCTAAAATTGAATATGCTTGTTCTTTATCTGCTTTGTTTAAAGCAGCCTCTGTCACGATTGTCTCACTAAATATGGAAGCTGTTTCAGCTAAGGGCATCGGATAATTAGAATTGAGTATGCTTTCATTACCCAGGCAGTGCCCATGATAAGCATGTCCTAATTCATGAGCCAAAGTAGTAACATCGCTAAAAGATCCAGTAAAGTTACTTAAAATTCTGCTCTCTTTAATTGGGTGTAGATTATAACAAAAGGCACCACCTCTTTTGCCTTCCCTAGGTTCTGCATCTATCCAGTTATCCTGAAAAGCAGTAAGATATAAATCTGCCATATCTGGACTAAATTCTTTGATATTTGCAATAATGAAGTCGCGCGCTTCTTGATAACTAAATTCCATTTCTATTTCGCCCAGAGGTGCAAATAAATCATAAAACGGTAAACCATTTTTGTGGCCTAGTATTTTTGCTTTGGTTTTATAAAAATCTCTAAAAATATATAGCTTGTCTTCTATAGCTTCAAGTAAAGCCTGTAATGTTTCTTTATTTAATCTAGAATTAATGAGAGCCTCCTCAAGGGGAGAACTATAACCTCTTCTTTGATTTATAGTAACTACTTCTCCCTTTATTCCATTTAAAGCAGCTGCAACTCCTTTTTCAATTTTCTTATAAGAGTCTAGTTCAGCTTGATAAGCCTTTTTTCTTATTGCGGGATCCTTTTTATAAGCCAAATTTCTTACTACCGGCAAAGGCAATTCTTTAGTTTCTCCCTCAACTTCTATAGTTACCTGTAAAGTAGAGGTGAGTTTTTCTTGTAATTTCGTCCAAGCTGATGATCCAGTTTGTTTCATTTCAGCAATAATTTCTTCCTCGTTTTTAGAGAGAAGATATTCGCTTTTTTCTACCATTTCTTCTATTAAAAATTTGTGTTCTTTTAAAAGATCAGAACCCTGATATAATTTTTTCCTATCCTTAGTTTTACTCAACCAGGTTTGGAACTCAACCATCTTTTTTGTAATTTTGACCATTTCTTTTTCTAATATTTCACTCATCTTTAATGCCGGTTCGTTCTGTGCATCCACACTAACTGATAATCTCAGAAAGGCGAGCATCTTTAAAGATAATTTATAGTGTCTTTTTAATAATGTGACAAACTTTTCAGCAGCTTTAACCTGGTCATCATTGTCTGAAAAACTATATTCAGTTAATCTTCCAATGTTATCATTGAATCTCTTTTTGTCATTTTGAAATTCCTCTGAGTTTAATCCAGGATATAAAGCATTTAGACTCCATCTTATTTCCATTATTTACACTCCCAGCAATACTTATATTTTCTTTTCTCTCCTTTTAAATAATATTAAAAATTATTGCTACTTTATTTGTTCTTTTTTTTCATTTTAACAGCGGTACCATAGACCAGTATTTCTGCAGCCCCACCCATAACCTGTGAAGTGGTGAACCGTACATTTAAAATAGCATCAGCATTTAAATCTTCTGCTTCTTCAATCATTCTTTTTAGAGATTCTTCCCTAGCTTCACTGATCATCTTTGTATACTCTTTAACCTCACCACCAACTATATTTCTCAATCCAGCCACAATGTCATTTCCAATATGCCTTGCTCGTATAGTATTGCCTCGGACTAATCCCAAGTTCTCGGTTACTTCGTTACCTTCAATTTCTTGAGTATTAACAACTAACATCTCTCTCCTCCTTTTTGAATTTTTGTAATGGACATTCCTTACAGATAGGTGAGTTTTTTAAGCAATAATTTTTGCCCAGATTTACTAATAATGCATGAAATTCATTATATAGTTGAAAATCCTTTGATAGATTATCTATAAACAAATATTGCAACCGATCATATGTTATACCCTCTTTTATATAGCCTATTCTTGTTAATATTCTTCTGGTATACCTATCTATAACAAAAAAAGGCTTTTGATAAGCATATAATAATATTGAATCAGCTGTTTCGGGTCCAATTCCATATACTTCAAGTAGTTCATTTTTGATCTTCTGGTTATTACAATTAACAAGAATATTTAAATCGCCATTATATTCTTTTATAATAAAATGGATAAAGGCTTTGATCTTTTTAGCTTTCATATTATAATAACCAGAAGCCTTGATTAACTCAGCTAGATCATCTTGATCAATATTATTTAAACTATCAATATTTAACACATTTTCGTTTTTTAAATTATTTAAAGCAATCTCAACATTTGACCAACTAACAGCCTGTGTCAAAATCGCACCGATTATAATTTCCAATTTGCTTTCCGCCGGCCACCAATCTTGTGGTCCGAAATTATCATATAAAGTTTTAAATGTAGTCTCTAAACCATCTTTTAAACCCATGTTTTTTTTAATATTATGACAGGGATACATGATATTATTCCTTATCAAGTATATTTCTGGCAATAACTATTCCGGAAACAGAGGCTTGCATTAATCCACGCGTGATTCCTGCTCCATCACCAGCTGTATATAAATTATTTATTTTTGTTTCTAGATTATTGTTCACATCAATCCTATTGGAATAAAATTTAACCTCAACACCGTATAAAAGGGTATCCCTTGAATAGAGTCCGGGCGCTAAATTATCTAAAGCCTCCAGCATTTCAATTAGACCTTTTAAATGCCGGTAAGGAAAAACCAAACTTAAATCACCAGGGGTTGCTTCTTTTAAAGTCGGCTCTATAATTCCCCTATTAATCCTCTCAGGAGTTGAACGATGCCCCTCCAGAAGATCACCTAATCTCTGAATCAAAACTCCTCCCCCCAATAAATTAGCCAGTTTAGCTATATTTTTGCCGTATGTAATAGGTTCATGAAATGGCTCCGTAAATGTTTTGCTGACTAATAAAGCAAAATTAGTATTTTCTGTCTTAATATCAGAATGGCTGTGTCCATTAACAGTAATAAGGCCCTGATTATTTTCATTAACAACTTCTCCATAAGGTGACATACAAAAGGTTCTAACTTTATCATCAAATGTGGGAGTTTGATAGATTAACTTTGACTCATAGAAGTTTTCTGTAAGTTGCTCTGCTATAACTGCAGAAGTTTCAACTCTTATTCCAATATCAATAGGATTAATACTCGTATTTATACCTAATTTTGGTGCCAGTGAGCTTAACCAATCTGCATTTTCTCTGCCTGGGGCTGTTACTATATATTTACCCTTATATTTTTGTCCATCTGAGGTTATAACTCCTTTTATCTTTTCGTTTTTTATTATAAATTCCTTTACATTGACTCTAAACTTAATCTCTACACCCTTGCTTTCAATATATTCTTTCATATTTGTTAAAACTGTTCTTGTATAGCCTGTTCCCAGATGTCTTAACTTAGCTGGTATAAATTTCAACTGTGCTTTGATAGCCTTTGCTTTTATATCTTCTATTTTGGATTTGTCTCCTCCAAATACCCTGTCAGGCGCACCAAACTTAAGATAAATTTTATCTGCATAAGATATAAGGTTTTTTAAACTGTTCAATCCGATATATTCTTCAAGATGACCACCTATTTTAGGAGATAATGATAGTTTACCATCACTGTAAGCACCTGCCCCACCCCAACCAGAAACAACTGAACAGCTCTCACAATTCATACAACCCTGGCCGGGGTTTTGTTTCATCGGACATTCTCTATCATTAATATCCTTACCTTTTTCCAACATCAATATGTCTAAATCAGCGTTACTTTCCAATAATTCTAGGACTGTAAATATACCGGTAGGACCTGTTCCCACAATTATTACATCATATTTATCTTCACTCATTGATCTGTCCACTCCCATCCTATTCCCATTCGATAGTTGCTGGTGGTTTTGAAGTAATATCATAAACCACTCTATTTACTTCATTAACTTCATTAACAATTCGATTTGAAGCTTCTTCCAAAAGATCATAAGGTAGTTGAGCCCAATCAGCAGTCATTGCATCATCACTTTTGACTGCTCTTAAAATAATAGGAAAACTATATGTTCTATCATCTCCCATAACTCCCACACTTCTCAGATCAGGTAAAACTGCAAAAGACTGCCAGATTTCTCTCGATAATCCAGCTTCTCTTATTTCCTCTCTAAAAATAGCATCTGCATTTTGCAAGATAGTAAGCTTTTTAGAATCTATTTCTCCAATAATTCTAATGGCAAGTCCCGGCCCTGGAAAGGGCTGTCTCCAAACAATTTCTTCAGGAAGTCCCAACACTTCTCCGATTTTTCTGACTTCATCTTTAAAAAGCATCCGCAGTGGCTCAATTAATTTAAGGTTCATATCTTCTGGTAAGCCACCTACATTATGATGGCTTTTAATCATTGCAGCATGCTCATTCCCACTTTCGATGACATCAGAATAAATAGTCCCCTGTACAAGATAACGAGCACCCTTGATTTTAGAAGCTTCCTCTTCAAAAATGCGAATAAATTCTTCTCCAATGATCTTTCTTTTTTCTTCCGGATCAATAACTCCCATTAATTTATTTAAAAATCTGTCTCTAGCATTGACATATACTAGAGGAATATTAAATTCTTCTTCAAAAGTTCTTCTAACTTCTTTTGCTTCTCCCTTTCTTAATAGGCCGTGGTCCACAAAAATACAGGTTAACTGTTCTTTAATCGCCTTATATACTATAGCCGATGCTACAGAAGAATCCACTCCTCCCGATAAACCACAGATTACCTTTTCTTCTTTAACCTCATTGCTAATTTTATTGATTTCTTCATAGATATAATCAGCCATAGTCCATTCTGCTTGAGCATTACATTCTCTAAAAAGAAAGTTATGTAATATGTCTTTACCCTTTAAAGTATGCAACACTTCTGGATGAAACTGAACACCATAGAATTTCTTTTTGAAATTGGCCATTACTGCTACATCTGTAACCTCTGTATTAGCTATATTTTCAAAGCCCTCGGGTAGTTTTACAACCTGATCACCATGACTCATCCAAACTTGAGTTTTGTCTTCAATATTGTATAAAATACCACTATCTTTTTTAATATGTAAGTTTGCTTTACCGTATTCCCCTTGAACAGCCTTTTTAACAATTCCACCCTTTAACATTGAGGCCATCAGTTGCATACCATAACAAATGCCTAAAATAGGTATCCCTAAATTAAAGATATCGGAATCTATATGAGGAGAATCAGGACCAATAACACTGTTCGGCCCACCTGAAAAAATAATGGCAATTGGATTTATTTTCTCAATCTCCTGACTTGATATTCTATATGATTTGATCATTGAATAAACATTAAATTCTCTTATTCTTCTGGCAATTAATTGACTATATTGACCCCCAAAATCGATAATTAATACTTTATTTTCAACCACAAAAATCTCCTCCCAAAGACATTTAACCACAATTTATATTATAAGGTAAAAACCACAAAATGTAAATAGAGTTGGGTAAGCTTTTAAACTAAGATCTTTCAGTGAATTACGTATATAGTTCTCTTAAATACTGCTTTCAAATCAATTTGCAATGAAATGTATTTTTCTGTAGTTTTATATTTGTATATTTAAAAATTAAGAGATTCATCAAGAGTATAAAATGTTTTATATACACATATAAAAAACCCGAAGGAATGTAACATTCCTGCAGGTTAAGGATTTAATTAATCATTTTATAGTTTTGCTATTAAGATTAATATAATATATATCATTAAATAATTTTAGACTTCATTTTTAAAAATGATACTCTATTTTCATTAAATTTGGCTATAAAAGCATAAAACAAATGTTTCACATAAATTAATAGTGTATTTAAAAAAAGCGGTATACTTTTTAGTATACCGCTTTGCTTTCATTCTTATTTATCTATTACATCATACCGGGCATTCCACCCATACCTCCGGGCATTCCACCCATACCTCCGGGCATTCCACCGGGAGCTCCGCCGCCGTTTCCATCTTCATCATCATCTGATGTGTCTGCGACAAGAGCTTCAGTTGTTAATAACATTGCGGCTGCACTTGCAGCATTTTGAATTGCAGAACGGGTTACTTTAGCTGGATCAACAATACCAGCTTCAATCATATTTACATATTTTCCTTCCATTGCATCAAAACCCATACCTGGTTCAAGTTCTTTTATTTTTTCTACAACAACTGAGCCTTCGTATCCAGCATTACTGGCAATTAAACGCATAGGAGCAGAGAGTGATCTCCTTACTATATCTACACCGGTAGCTTCATCGCCTTTTAACTCTATATTATCTAATACACTCATTGCATTCAGATAGGTTACTCCACCACCTGAAACTAAGCCTTCTTCTACAGCAGCTCTGGTAGCTGAAAGAGCATCCTCTATCCTGTGTTGTTTTTCTTTAAGTTCTGTTTCTGTAGCTGCTCCAACTCTAATTACAGCAACTCCACCTGCTAATTTAGCGAGTCTTTCCTGTAGTTTTTCTTTATCAAAGTCAGAATCACTATTTTCAATCTGCTTTTTTATTTGATTAATTCTATTTTTAAGATCTTTTTTATTTCCTTCACCTTCTACAACTGTGGTATCTTCTTTGGTGATATTTACTTTATGTGCATGACCCAGATCAGAAATATCAGCATTCTCTAATTTCAAACCGAGATCTTCGGTAATCACACGTCCACCTGTTAAAATTGCGATATCTTCCAACATTTGTTTTCTTCTGTCACCAAATCCTGGGGCTTTTACTGCTACACAATCAAATGTACCTCTAATCTTATTTACAACTAAAGTAGCTAATGCTTCACCCTCAACTTCTTCTGCTATAATCAAAAGAGCTTTTCCGGATTGAGCAACTTTTTCTAATAAAGGAAGAATATCTTGAATATTTGAAATCTTCTTATCAGTAATTAAGATATATGGATCTTCTAAAGAAGCTTCCATTTTTTCGGTATTTGTTACCATATATGGAGATAAGTAACCTCTATCAAATTGCATACCTTCAACTACTTCTAAGGAAGTACCCATGCTCTTTGATTCTTCTACAGAGATTACACCGTCTTGTCCAACTTTTTCCATAGCCTCTGCAATTAAATCTCCAATTTCTTCGTCATTACCGGCAGAAATTGAAGCTATTTGTGATACGGATTCTCTACCTTCAACAGGTATTGCTTCAGTAGCAATTTCGTCTGTCAAAGCTTTTACTGCTTTTGCAATTCCTCTTTTTAAGAGCATCGGATTTGCACCAGCAGTAACATTTTTAAGGCCTTCATTAAAAATAGCCTCTGCTAAAACTGTAGCAGTTGTTGTTCCATCTCCTGCTACATCATTAGTCTTTGTTGCAACTTCCTTAACTGCCTGTACTCCCATATTTTGATAGCGATTCTTTACCTCTATTTCTTTAGCAATGCTAACACCATCATTTGTAATAGTAGGAGCTCCAAAACTCTGTTCTAATAATACATTTCTACCTTTAGGACCAAGTGTTACTTTAACTGAATTTGCTAATTTTTCTACACCTTTTTTCAGATCACGTCTGGCTTCTTCACTAAACTTAATATCTTTAGCCATTATTTATAAACCCTCCCTGTATTTGTGATTGCTTTTTTTAAATTAACCAATTACTGCAACAATATCCTCAATATTTACTATCTTATACTCTACACTATCAACTGTCACTTCCGTACCAGCAAATTTGTCAAATACAACCATATCGCCTTTTTTAACCTCTGGTGTTTCGTCATCAGTATAACAATCTCTACCTACATCAAAAACTTCACCTGTTTGTGGCTTGTCTTTTTTTGCTGTATCAGGTATTACGATACCACCTTCTGTTTTTTCTTCTCTTTCTACTAATTTTACTGCTACTCTGTCTCCTAATGGTTTAACATTCATTTAATGAACCCCCTTTAGTTTTATATATAATTTATATTTTATACCTGTTATTAGCACTCATTTGAGTTGAGTGCTAATAATTACTGTATTAATAATATCTAAGTATTTAATTAAAATCAAACACTCTTAAATACTATAAAAAGCTCTTAAATGAGATTAAGCGACTTATAATCATAATTACTCTATTTATCTCCCATATAATATATAATTCATTATAGGATTTCTACCTGAATATTAAACTTTCTCTCTAGTTTTTTATAACTCTCTCCACAGAGATCATTATTAAAAATATCATACATTATAGCGGGTAAAATCAATAGATCAAAGGAGAAATCAATATTATTTTTTAAAAAATATTCAATATCATAGTTGGTAATCAACCCAGCTGACATAATTGAGCCCTTCATAAAAATGTTTTTTACACCTTTGATATTTATTTTTTCTTTGCTCTGGTAACCTAAATATTTTCTCACCATATACTTCATGAATTGATAACCCAATTCTGAACTCAAAATTATAATTCTTTTATTTTGATTTACAGATAATAATCTATCTAGCTCATTGATCTTATCTAAGGACAAATCATAATTCATAATTATACCAGACGACTTTCCAGCACCTTTATTGAGAACCTTTTTTATTTCACTATGGCCTCTTTTTAACTTTAACAGCGGGTTTTTAAAACTCTTAATTAGATTAAAAGTCTCGACCTTTGAAGTTGTTACTATATTATTCACTTCAACTATCTCATCTAAATATTTAAGACCCGCTATATCAGCAGGGCTTTGTTTAATAACTCCAATAATAATCTTATTTAAGTTCTTTAGACGTGGAGGTTCTATTATAATGGGGGTTTCGTTCAATAAATTCAAGTGGTGAATTATAGCAGCTAGTTTATCATAAACCTGCCTGTGATCAAACTTTAGTTTTTTAGAAGTATATTTTGTAAATCCTGGCATAAATACTCTGATGGTTAAAGGATTGTATTCGGTCATTTTAATTAACTCTTTTTCTATTATTTTATACCCAAAAAGATGCGGCAGAGCTACTGTACTGAAATGATAATCAACTCCAGTCTGACTAATTTCATTAATTATATCTAATATAGGTGGCCCAACCTGTTTGCCCATTACTTCTTTTCTTAGACTATCTTCTATATAATTAACAGAAATATTTAAAGTAATCTTTTTGTTATTTTTAATAAAATTAATAAATTCCTGATCGATAAGTAGTCCATTGGTTGTTATCTTTATTTCTGTATTTTCATATTTTTTTCTGATTGCCTTTAATATTTTTATTTTTTTGGGATGAAGTAACGGCTCTCCTTCAATAATTTTTGTGGCTGATTCACCTATAACTATAGGCTTATCAGGATTTAAAAAATTAATTAGTTCAACTGCTTTATCAAGGCTGAGATCTCCCATGCTAATTATCTCTACCCCAGGTGGATTCTGATTATGACTACAAAAAATGCAGGAGAGGTTACATTTTGAAGTCAAAGGCAAAATGTTATCTTCCTGCACACTTTTATATAGATAATATTCTCTTTGGCTTTTTTGCATATAGACCACCTATAATTTAAGATTGGGATCAGCATTTAGGTTAAGTTCTGCAAAATCATCTTTTAAGTACTGATAATATGCAACAGTACTTATCATAGCAGCATTATCAGTACACAATTTAAGTTCGGGGTAATATAACGGAACTTTGTATTGATTCAATCTTTTTTTAAGAACCTCTCTAAATCTCTTATTTGCTGCAACTCCCCCCGACAATATTACAGTTTTTACCTTTTTATCTAAAGCTGCTTTGACTGTTTTTTCAGTTAATATATCTATAACAGCTCTTTGAAAGCTTGCAGCTATATCATATATATTTAATTCATTACCCTTCTGGGTCTTTTTATGAATATAATTTATAACTGCAGTCTTTAATCCACTAAAGCTAAAATCATAATTATCTTTATTTAAAAAAGGTCTGGGAAAATCAATTGCATCTTCATGGCCTTTTTTAGCTTTTTTTTCAATTATTGGACCGCCAGGATATCCTAAACCTAAATATCTTGCTATTTTATCAAAAGCCTCTCCAGCCGCATCATCTTTTGTTCTACCCATTATTTGATATTCTCCATATCCTTTAAAATAAAGAAGGTCTGTATGTCCGCCGGAAACAGTTAAACATATTACCGGAGTCTTTATATTTTTCTTTGAAATAAAATTGGCATAAATATGACCAGCTATATGGTTAACACCAATAAAAGGTTTATGAAGGGCATAAGCTAAAGATTTCCCATAAGATAATCCTACTAATAATGAACCAACTAAGCCCGGTCCATAAGTGGCTGCCACAGCATCAAGATCTTTAAGCTCTACCTTCGCTTCATTAAGAGCTTCTTCTACTACAGGCTCGATAAATTCCATATGTTTGCGAGAAGCAATTTCTGGAACTACTCCTCCATATTTACGATGCCAATCAACCTGAGAAGCTACAATACTGGAAAGAATGTTTAATCCGTTCTGACTAACAGCAGCAGCGGTCTCATCACAGGAGGTTTCTATAGCTAAAATTTTAACATCATCAGTCATTTTTATTAAGCTCCTTTTTCATCAATAAGGCATCTTCTTTGTTATCTAGATAATAATCCGGAGTAAGCCCGGCTTCATAAAAACCCAGTTCTTTATAGAGTTTTATAGCTTTTTCGTTTGTAACTCTAACTTCAAGTGTTACATAATCTGCTTTCAAATTTTGGGCCATGTCAATAATTTCTTTTATTAAGTAAGTTCCAATTCCCTTTTTCCTATATAAACTTTTAACAGCTAAATTCACAATATGAATTTCCTTGTCATGGTTTTTAAACCAACATCCCACATAGCCCACAATCATTTTATCAACCTTTGCAGTTAGATACATAGCAAAAGTGTTATGTCTTAATTCTTCTCTAAAAAACTTAACATTCCAGGGATTAGAAAAACACTCTTTTTCTATCTTCAAAACACAACCCAGATCATCTTCCTTCATTATGTCAAGATATATTTTCATCTTCATCCCCCTGTAAATACTTCTTTTCCCAATTAAGCCTAGCTTGAGGTTTTTTTAGATATTTTGGAACAAGCTCAGCGAAATCTGTATCATGACCGTCTTTTATAAAGTGATACCCCATAAGAGCCAAATTGAATCCCCCCATACCCACGGTATCTGTGATCAATTTGGAGTTTTTTAAATTCGCTTCTTTTAACAATTGAAAATATTGATTTGCTCCTGAACCGAATATTATTTTATTAAAATTGTAATCATTTATATCTTCAATAAGACTAATAATCTGGACTGCTTTATCCTGAGTCATTCTGTTTAAGTTATTATCAGATCGACGAAATAAAGCAGTATATACTCTCTTATTAAGAGCATCTATGGTAGGAATTAATATGGCTTTATTATAGTAATGGCTGATTGAAAAAGCCATATATTGGAGAGTGGATACCGAATACACAGGTATATCGAGAGACTGTTTAAAAGCCTGAACAGTACTCAAACCTATTCGCAAACCGGTAAATGAGCCTGGTCCCTTAGTAACGGCAACCCCATTGATGTCTTGAATATCATATCCGCTTTCCGAAAGTAATCTATCAATGAGTGGTAAGAGTCTCTCACTATGCCTTCTTTTTAATTTTATATTAATCTCTCCCAAAAATTTTCGTGACTGACAGAGACCAATTGAGCAAATATCTGTACTAGTATCAATTCCTAATATTAGCATTTTCTTTCAGTCCTCTAATTATTTTTTTGCTAATTTTTCCTTCTGCGTTTATAATTATTTCTCGCTTATTTTTTGCTATATTTATTATTTTTATAAAAATAAATTCATCATTAATATAGTTAAAAATTAACTGCGGCCACTCTACAGCCTTGACCATATTTAAATTTAAATACTCTTCTATACCTATATCTATTAATTCCTTTTTATGATTTAATCTATAAAAGTCCATATGAATTAGACCTGGATTACCTTCATACTCATTAATTAAATTGAAAGTGGGACTAGTAATATTTTTATTTATATTTAATCCATCTGCAATTCCCTTGACAAATACTGTTTTCCCGGCTCCTAAATCACCTGTTAACAAAATTATTTGAGAAAACCTCTTGTGATCTTTTTTTATTAGAAAAGCTAAATTTTTACCCAAATTTTTAGTCTGCTCTATATCTTCAGAAATAATATTCAAAATTTCCACGTCCCTAAAATACTTTTATCCAATTAAAAGTTAGTTACTATTATTATACTTTAGTATCTGCCTTAAATCAAGAATCCCACCTCTTGTATAATTATAAGGTGGGAGTTTATATAAATCAGCTAAAAGAAAAGCAATAATAATATTTTGATGACCTCGTATGTTAAAAAATATAATGGAGTAATTATCCATTGATTTTTTAGCAACTCTTTTATTTAGTCTAGCAACCTTATTTTCATATTTAGCTAGAGTTCTAGAATTAGAAACCACTTCATCATTAGAGGTAATTAGAAAGTCTTTTAAACCTAAATTTTACCCAACCGAGTTTGAATAATTTTGTTTTATTATCTTTAATCTCAATGCTTTCAGTTCAATTAGAACGCTTGAAATATTGAGTTCTATAAGATTGCTTATTATTCTTTTTAGATTTGAATTTTAAAAACCAGCTAGACCTTTAAAGAAACGCTTAAATACTTTATGTGAACTACTCGGCATTGAAATACCGAGCTTCATAGTCGCTTGATCTTATGGGACATAAGATGAATTTCACCCGCAATATCGATCAAGTTACCTATTCGGGTAGTCCATACCCACTACTCCTATCCTTTTACAGACTCGGAGATACTTTTAGTTTATATTTTAAGCTACAAATTTATCTTTATT
>JAGXLU010000011.1 GCA_018334565.1 Halanaerobiales bacterium
TTAAATTTTACTATAATATCACTACATTGTCAAGATATATGAGATATTCATTATTTTATTGAATATTTTGTATTATCTAATTACTTCTATTCCCATATAAGGTCTTAAAGCTTCCGGCACTGTTACTGTACCATCCTCATTTTGATAGTTCTCCAAAATTGCTGCTACTGTTCTACCAATAGCTACACCAGATCCATTTAAGGTATGGATATACTCAGTACTAGCCTCAGGTTCTGGCCTGTATCTAATGCCAGCTCTCCTGGCCTGAAAATCTTCAAAATTACTGCAACTTGAAATTTCTCGGTAAGTATCATAAGCCGGCATCCAAACTTCTAAATCATAAGTCTTGGCTGATGAAAATGTAAGATCCCCAGTACAAAGTGTAACTACTCTGTAAGGCAATTCTAATTTTTGTAATACTTCTTCAGCATCTTTTGTAATTATCTCTAATTCTTTATAGGAATTCTCCGGCTCTACAAATTTAACCATCTCAACCTTATTAAATTGATGCTGCCTAATAATACCTCTAGTATCTCTTCCATGTGCCCCAGCTTCAGCTCTAAAACAAGCGCTGTAAGCTGTATGGTATATGGGAAGATCTTTTTTGTTTAAAATTTCCTCTCTATACATATTAGTTACCGGTACTTCTGCTGTAGGTATTAAATAATAGGGTAGATCTTCTAGTTTAAACATGTCGTTTTCAAATTTAGGCAATTGACCTGTACCTGTCATACTGTCAGCATTTGCTATAAAAGGAGGAAACACCTCACTATAATTGTGCTCTTTTGTATGCACATCAAGGAAGAAATTTATTAAGCTTCTTTCTAATCTTGCCCCAGCATTTTTCATAAATGTAAATCTTGCTCCAGTCACTTTGCTACCTTTTTCAAAATCTAAAATGTCGAGGTCTTCTCCAATTTCCCAGTGAGTTTTATAATCAAAATCAAATTCCCGTGGCTGCCCCCACTTCTTTATTTCCCTGTTATCTTCTTCATCTGCTCCTATCGGTACAGATTCATGTGGTATATTAGGTATTCTTAATAAAATATCATCTAACCCTTCTTCAATCTTATTTAACTGCTCATCATATTTTTTAATCTTATTTGAAACTTCTTGCATTTCTTCAATTATATGGCTGGCATCTTTACCTTCTCTTTTTAATTGTCCAATTTTATCTGAATTTACATTTCTCTTATGTCTTAATTTCTCATTTTCATACAACAGGTCCCTCCTCTGTTCTTCTAACTCCTCAAACTTATCTAGTGGGCTTTCCATCTGCCTGTTTTTTAGTGCTTTTTCAACTTTGTCAATATTATCCCTTATAAATTTACGGTCTAGCATTTTAATTCCTCCCTGTTTTTCGTTTGGTAAAAACATATATATAAAATAAAAAACCCTCATTCCCTTTATTAGGGACGAGAGTAATATTTACCCGTGGTGCCACCCTTATTAACCATTTTGGTCCACTCAAAGGGATAACGAGCCTTATCGGGCAGAGATACTATAAATTTCTCCCTGCCTATCATGGGTGGATTCAATTATACTTCCTGTTAATTTCCAGCCGCCATTAACTTCCTAAAAAAAAATATAATTTACTATTCCCAGTCAACTATTTGTCATATTTTGCTTTTTTTTATTATAATATATATTTGTGACAATTGCAATAATATTTAAAATTTAATTGCCCTTCCGATTATAATCAGTATTATAATAATCTTCTTCTAAAATTGACATTACAACAATTGTTATATATTTGTCTTTATAAAAATACCTGTCTCTTATTACTCCTTCTTTTATAAAACCATTTCTTGTATAAAATGCTTCGACCTTTTTGTTAGAAAGAAAAAAATCAAGCCATAGTTTATGAAAATGTAGTTCTTCAAAAACATACTCCTTAAATAATCTTAGAAATTCACTTCCATACCCATTGTTTTTATCACTAATAACAATCCTTTTAAGTTCAATGCTTTTATTTTTACTATTTAATCCCGCAGTAATAGCATAACCAATTTTTTTATTATTTTCATTTGTAATTATTAGATGTAAGGTATCATTGCCTTCAATAATGTCTTTATGTTGGTCTTTCGTATATTGAAAAACATTATCTTTATTCTCTACATCTCCTTCTAATTTTATAACAAATTCAAGATCTTTTTCTTGGGTTTCTCTAATATTAATTTTTTTTGAACTTTTTAAAATCTTTGCCATAACTTAATCTCCTTAAAGATAATTATTGTTAAACACTTACTATTTTACTCAAATTAATTAAGGTAAAATAAAAATACAAAACAATAAAAGAAAAAACAATAAATATAAACAAGGAGTGATATATATGTTAAATCATGGAAATCGTGATTTTAGAGATTTTTTCAATCTATCCAAAAAACCAATAAAAGGAAATCGTGATTTTAGAGATTTTTTTAAAGAAAATAAAAATTAACAAACTATCTAATAAAGGAGGTGGGAAACCACCTCCTTTTATCTTTTTATTTCTCATCTACTGAACTTGTTATTAACTTTCCTTCCCTCTTATTATTTTATATTATATAACATCCGTTTTAACATAATTATTTTTTGATCTCCTATAAAGTTTCATTCCTATATGGATTAATAATAAGAAATCCTCTCTTATAATCATCTTTTATCTAAGTTAATAGTCCTAGAATATTCAAAATCATTCTTTACAAAAAGAGCTTCTAATATATCTAAATCTGCTTTGCTATAACTTAATAGCTTAATTCATATTTAATTATTTTTATTTTTTTAAATAAATGTTCTAATTGTTCTATACGAACTATTATAATAAACTTCTTAACAATAATATTCGGGTTTCCCTTTTGAAAGAGAAACCCGTTGAATAAATCTTCTATTTATATATTCTTGGAACCCTTTTCGTTATATCACAGGTAATCTCATAATTTATTGTGCCAATGATATCTGCCATATCCGTTGCAGAAAATTCTTCATTTCCCTGTTGACCAATCAATATAACCTCGTCTCCTACGTCCACATCTTTAATATTTGTTACATCTACCATAAACTGATCCATACATATCCTGCCTCGAATGGGTGCGCGCTGGCCTTTAATTAATACTTCTCCTTTATTGGAAAGAAGTCGTGAATAACCATCTGCATATCCCATCGGAATTGTGGCTATCTTTGCTTTCTTTTCCGTTATATAAGTAGCCCCATAACTTATCCCTGTTTTAGGGGGTACTTCTTTTAGATATATTATTTTAGCCTTCCAGCTTAAAACTGGTTTTAACTGAAAATCTTCATCTACTTCATGTGATGGTCTTAAACCATACATCATAATCCCAGGCCTTACCATATTTAAAGCCATTTCTGGAAGATCTATTATCGTAGCACTATTAGCAGCCTGTTTGATCGGTATATTAATATTTTCTTCTTCTAATTTATCAATTACCATTTGAAAAAGATCCCACTGATTATAGGTATACTGTTTATCTTCTTCATCAGCTTTTGCAAAATGAGTCATTAATCCTTCAACTTCTAAATGTTTAAATGAGTTAACTCGTTTGATAAAATTTACTGCATCCTCGGGAAATACTCCAATCCTTCCCATCCCAGTATCTATCTTAACATGAACTTCTTTTAATAGACCCTTTTCCCCTGCAAGTTCATCTAATCTTTCAGCACTTTCTAATTTAGAAACAGTAGGAATTAAATCATACCTTATTAATATAGGAATCTGTTCTGATAATACTTCCCCTAAAATCTGGATGGGGAGTTCAAATCCTCCCTCTCTCAGCTCTCTACCCTCTTCAGGTAGAGCGACAGCCAACCTATCTGCACCTGCCTCTACTGCTGCTTTTGCAACCGGTAATACACCATGACCATAAGCATCAGCTTTTACAACAGCCATTATTAAGGTGTCCTCAGGCACATTTATTTTGACCTGTTTTAGGTTAAATTTTATATTATCTAAATTTACTTCTGCCCAAACAGGTCTTGTGAGTTTACTCTTCTTCATTATAGTCTCCTCTTAAAGATTTAACCACAAATGTCGCTACATCATCTCCATGAGTCCCGCGGCCATATCCAGCATCGAGGCCGGCTTTTACAGCCATTTCATTATTGACCTGGGTGCCGCCTGCAATTAAGATCAGATCATCTCTAATACCTTTTTCAACACAGAGATCATTTAATTTTTTCATATTGGTCCTGTGAACTTCATTATGACTAATAATCGTACTTATTAATATCGCATCTGCATTTGTCTCTATAGCAGCATCAACAACCTTGGATATAGGAACTGAAGTTCCTAAATAAGTTACTTTTATACCAAATCTTTCAATACCCCCGTGTTTAATATCAATAATCTCTCTCATACCAACGGAGTGTTCGTCTTTACCTACAGTCGCTGCAACAACACTTAATGAATTTTCGTCTACAAAACCTCTGATCTCGTCATAAGGTAGGGCCTCTTCTTTTTCGGGGATTTCTAATTTGTTTTTATCGATAGAAAAGTCAACCCACCCCTTTACTTCACATACAGTCCCTTCAGCTGGCTGCATAACTTCTTTATGAATAACTTCAGGATCATTTAAGTTCATCTTCTTGGCTATCTCAATAGATGCGTATTCAGCCACCGCTTCACTCTCTGGTATAAACATTGTTATATTAACCCAACCGTCTCCCAGCCATTGTACTTCTGGTTTGACCATATCATTTTCACGGAAATCTTCTGTTTTTTCCAATCTTTTTTCAACATTATCTTCCGGATCTAATTCATCTATAAAATCTATTTTATCAGGATTATGCAGTGTGCAACCACCTATTAAATCACAAGGTTTATCCAGATCTTCAGGTAGATTATTATATCCAAAATGATCGCAGACCGGTGCCATGTAATCATCATCTCTTTCAACTATTGAATTAGCAGCTACTCCACCATCTTTTTCTCTTACAATTCCATCACCATTTCTTTCTGGATATTCACCCGAATCAACAAAAAATCCTTCAGCAACTGCCTGGAAGTAACCTCCTACTTCAAGAATTTCTTCCATAAATAAAATGGCTCTTTCTTTTAATTCTCTTGACTTTTCTTTTAAATAACCCTCATCAGTTTTTAGCTCTATTAGATCTTTTAGTCCATCCATACCTGCGAAGGCCTGTTTAGCAGTATCAACTGCTTGAACATTAAAGTAATGCCAGGGCACATTTCTCCCCTCATCAGGGGTGATTGTGCTTTGTAGATCTGCTGATGTTAATTCGGAAAGGAGTAAGTTTAAAGTATGAGTCACTGTAGCTTCTCTTATTGATGATTCCATATATTTTGTATTCTGTTGTGCTCTAAATTTAAATTCATCAAATAATTCCCTGAGTGCAATTGCATATGGTAAATTTAATCTTAAATCAGGAGCTGGTGGTGCTACAGGTGGAACTGTTGATAGTGAAATCTTGTCTTTAGGCATACCAGCTTTTACAGAAAACATGGAGTTTATAGCGTGTTGAACAAAAAGTTCAGGCATAACTTTCCAGGCCTGCCGAGCTGTCGCATTTGCATTATGGGCACCATCAATTTGCAGCATACCAGTAGAAGCCATAATCTTTTTAGCAGCCGCGGCATCTACAAAAGACCTGTACATATTTACATCTCTGTAGAGTACATTATACTGAGGATCCTGATGAGCTCCATTTACACCTTCTTCCGCAAAAAGCACAGCAATCTCTGATCCGGCTACACCACTAACATAGGAATGGAAATTAATCGGCCTACCCACTTCATCTTCAATATAATCTAAAGCCTTGCGGGTAGCTCTAATCTGTTTCCTCGTAATAGGTATGCCACCTACACCTTCTGGTGTGCCTTCAATTAGACCATCAAAATGGCTCTGTCCAGCTGTTCTTATAACCATAATATGGTCAGCTCCATGCCAGGCTGCCATTCTCATTCTTCTTATATCATCTTCAAAACGACCGGAAGCTATCTCAGTTGTAATAACCGGTTCGGGTTGTGGATCAATATTATTAAAACTTCTGGCAGCCGGAAGGGGCACACTATTTTTTAAGCCCTCAGAAGTTTCTTTATATTGAAAAGAGCCTATCTTTTGATCTTCTACTTTCTTTCTCCAGGTCCAACCTCTGCGACGGGGGCGATAACTTTTTATGTCTTTTAATATTTCTTCTATATCAATTTTCTTTTCCGGATTCAAATCCATTAACTTTCACCCCCATCAAATAATTTTTTAAGTTCCTCTTTATCATATTTTTCATTCCCGATATCTAGCCCTACTTCTTTAATAGACCTGTCTTCTTTTTTTGCCATCTTATATACAACATGTCCTGCACCTTTGCCTAATAGATCTGCTTGAACTACCTGATTAACAATGGCTTTAGCATCTAAACTATTAAATCCCATTCTGAGTAGTACAGATCTTTCTATAGAAGCAGAGGTGTGTGTTTTAGATAGATCAATTAATGGATCTATTACATCTTCCGCCAATTCCCAAAATCGTGCTTTTAATTCTTTATCTGATAAACCTTCAAGGTGACTGCGCCTTTCTTCAAAGTCATCTTCTCTATTAATAGGCATCAGAACACTCCCTTTCTAAATCAATTTACTTTAATTTTTAAAATCAAGGCTCTGTTTTAATAATTTCAAGGCAACCTTTGGGTATTTTCTACTCATCAAACCCATAGAAGCCATTATATAATGATTGTCTATAAGTGCTTCGGCTGTTTGGGGAGGAAATAGAGCCTTTTTATTCACATCCTTAACTCCTTCTAATATCTCTTTACCCTCTTTTAATCTGGTCAATGCTCCCCCTGTACCTATTACCCATTTTACAGCTGTTAGGTCTTTACCTTCAGCTACAGTAGTTCGACCACTGGGCCCATAAAGATCTCTATATTTCCCACAGTGCCTCTCAATTGCTGTTAAAGCAGCTTTCTTTGCCAGATGGAAAATATATCTCTCTTCCTCCTCATCTCGGGGAATCGGAGCCAGATCTTCTCTTTTTTCTAACTCAACATTATCTTCGATCATCTCAAAAACGTGCTTAGCATTTAAATAAACTCCCAAATCCCCTTCAACCGTTCTTTTTGCCTCCGGTTCAGGGCTAATTAATAATTCTTTAACATTTAAAGAATCTTCAGTCACCGAATGAACATCTGTAGTAGCTCCACCCACATCAATAGTAACCAGATTCCCAATATCTTCTTTGAGCAGCTGAGAAGCCTTCATTACAGCCCCGGGAGTGGGCATCATATCTATAGAAAGCATCGATTTGATTTTAGACATACCGGGTGCTCTCACTATATGTTTAGCAAAAACATCATGGATTATACTGCGTGTTTCCTCAATATTTAAAGTGTCAATCTCAGGATAGACATTCTCAGCTATTATTATATGTTTTCCTCTATCTTTAAAAATCTGTTTTACTTCTTGTTGCAAAACCTTATTCCCTGCATATATAAACGGTACATCAATATCCAATGAACTTAATTTTTTTGCATTATATAATATTACATCTTCTTCACCATAATCAACTCCTCCGGCCAATAAAATTATATTGGGCTGGATTTGTCTTAATTCTTCTAATTGGAAATCACGTAATCTCCCCGCTGTAACCTGCTTGATTACAGCCCCGGCACCCAAAGCAGCCTCTTCTGCTGCTTTAACAGTCATGTTTTTTACCAGGCCATGAACTGTCATTTTAAGACCGCCGGCTGCACTGCTTGTTGCCATAAACTCTTTATAATTTAATTTATTTATATTTATTTTCTCTTCCAAATCTGAAATAGCTCCCTTTAACCCTACAGTAACATCTCCTTCTAAAACAGAAGTGGGTGCAAAACCCTGACCAATAAAATCAGGGCTCTTAGTATTAATCTTATCAAAAGCATTAACTAAAGTAGTAGTGCTTCCTATTTCAGCTATTAATAGATCAACTTTCATATTTTAGCCTCCTGCAACTTGTAGATCAAATTCCTTTTCTAGTATTTCTTTTGTTTCTACTTTTGATTTTTTAATCTCATCAGCCAGGAATTCAAGATCAACTTTTTCTATTACTTCAACTTTGGTTTCTTCAAATACTTTTCGTAAATATGATCTCTTTAACTTCTCTAAATCAACATCTCTGGCCTTTATTTGAGAAGGATGTTCGGGTATGATTACTGATTTACCAGCTTCTTCTTGATCAGGATCTCCATTTTTTACCTCAATACCATTTTCTTTCGCAAAATTCAACTGAGCCATAGGGTGTTTCCCTGCTCCGGTGTACTCTGTTTCTTGTACAACTATTATTTGATCTTCATTCATCTTCTGAGCTAAATCAAAGGCAGCTGCCAGTGAAGTATTACCAGCCGGCCCTCTTTCCATTCCTTCAATTTGAGCCAGTGCTTCTGTAATATAAAACACCTCACCCTGTTTAACAGTTACATATTCGTCCATATACCGTAAGGCTCTGGCTGCATTAAGGGGCACATCCGCTCTATCCGGCCAGGTTGCAAAAGGCACTCCAAATCCTGTATGGCCTGTAGTAAATGACTTTCTATTAAAATCATGGTCACTTGCCATGTGTAGGCCGCTCAGATCAACGCTAGCAGCTACTATCTTTGTTTGATCCGCTCCAGCTTTAATTAGTCCACGGGAAGTACCTGTCAAGTTTCCTCCCCCGGCATGTGTTATAATGACGACATCTGGATTTTTGCCCTCTCGCTCTTGTAGCTCTTCCACTATTTCATAACCTAATGGTTCTACGCCTGCAATACCAAAAGGGGTATAAAGAGAGGCATTAAAATAGCCCGTATCCTCCAACACCCGCAAAAATGTATAAAACAATTCAGGTCCAACACTAAGTTGGAGTACTTCTGAACCATATGCCTCACATTTTCTGCCTTTTTCAAGTATTTCAGGTTGACCAACCCCACAACTGTCAAAAACCTCCTGTACAATAATAGTCTCTAAATTACGCATAACTGCCTGTGAAGCAACTGCTGCTCCATAATTACCACTGGTTGCAGCAACTACACCAGGATAACCTTCTTTGTCAGCATGGTAAACAGAAACCGAGGCTCTTCTGGCCTTGTAACTACCAGATGGATTGGCAGCTTCATCTTTTAGAAAAATTCTGGCACCTTTACCTGAAGGAGCCAACTTTCTTGCCAATTTACTGATGTTTTTAAGTTCTATAAATGGTGTTTTGCCAACTGCTGTTTCACTTTGTATTTTAACTATCTCATCCAATTTATATCCAACTTCTGACATCATTCTTTCATAGTCAAAGCCCACTTGACCGGTAGAAAACTGTGCATAGTCTATACCGACCGCTTTTTTCATTATCTCATTTTTTCTTGCCATAACTGAATTGTAATCATTTGCTGCCAATCTCTACACCTCCTCTTCTCTAAGTATTTCCCTTATTTGAGGCCCTACCTGTAATAATTCTGGTATCATTTTGCCAAATTTATGTTCATAAGGTGGGTTTGCTTTAATTAACTCGCCCTTGTGGTTTCTACCTATTACTGTCACTATTTCAACCTCGTCTCCTAGCTCAGCACCTTCTTTTAAGAAACCTTTTACCTTTAACTCTAAAGGCACTTTTTGAGTGTCTTCAGGTACCTGGGGAGCTCTCTCTCCAGCAGGAAGAACAACTCGATAGATTTGAACCCAACTTCCAGCTTTTATAATTTCTCCCATATGAATACCTCCAAATTTAATTAATTTTATTCCATTAATTTACGCGCGTCACCAATCATTGCTGCTGGTACAGGCAAATCTTTCATTGTTACTAAACCTGCCTTAGCATTGACAATAACCGGAATCATATTGATTGCAACTGCCATTGTTCCGATTCCACCGGGGATTTCAGGTTGTATTGACATATTAATATCAGGTGTTCCTTTGATTTTAATATAATCACCAGTTTCTGTCCCTTCTTTTTCTGGATGAATTTGTTGTGGGTGTTCAAGTAAAATAACTTCTTTACCATCACTGTAACCTCTGGCAATATGTCTACAGCCCGCTACCATACCAGGTTCAACCTTAACATGAGGTGTTTCTCGATGTGTCTCAGATACAATTGGCTCCCTACTTTGTTCTATTTTATCTAATTTGATTCCTAAACGGTCAGCAATCATATTGATTGATTCTAAGAAACCAATATGGCCTACAATTGATCCGTCCTTAATGCCTTTTTCAAATTCTTCTACAGTTGTTCCTACACCTTGGGTCTGCATAACTGTAGGGCCAAAAGGTGATAAATCATTAATTCTGGATGCTTCTATCTTCTCAACCCTGGGACAAGCTCCACTTAAAGCGATGATCATTAAATCTAATACAAAGCCCGGATTGATTCCAGTACCAAGTACAGAAACCCCATATTCTTGAGCTAATTTATCTATTTTTTCGCTTAATTCTTTTGCCTGTACTTTCGGATAAGCCATTTCTTCTGCAATTGAAATTACATTAACTTTCTTTTTTACTATCTTTTCAATCTGAGGATATACATCTTTAACAAAAGAAGAAGTGGCCTGTAAAACTACATCAACATCTTCAGTTATTACACTCATTGGATCATTGGTAACCTTTACTCCAACTTCATTATCCAAATCAAAAAATTCACTTACATCTTTACCTGCTTTGGATTCACGATGAGCAATAGCACCAACTATTTCTATTCCTTCTTTGTCAACTAAATACTTGCCCATTCCACTTCCCATGGAACCCATGCCCCAAAGAACAACTTTTATATTTTCCATATGAATCTCCTCCTATTATATCTTTTTCTTAGAATCTTTCTAAAACGTCTTTAAGTGGTGTATATTCCATATCAAATGCTTCAGCAACTGCTTTATATGTGATTTCACCTTGATATACATTAAGACCTTTTGCTAATGCTTTATCTTCTAACATAGCCTCTTTATATCCCTTATTTGCTAACTTTATGCCATAAGGTAATGTGCAATTTGTTAGACCAAAGGTAGAGGTTCTAGCAACCGCACCCGGCATGTTAGCTACTGAATAATGAACAACACCATGTTTGGTAAAAACCGGATCAGCATGTGTGGTCGGATAGGTTGTTTCAATACAACCACCCTGATCGATAGCTACATCAGCGATTACGGAACCTTCCTGCATCTCTTTTATCATCTCTTCAGTTACTAAGTCAGGAGCTTTTGCACCTGGAATTAATACCGCACCAATTACTAGGTCGGCATCTTTAATTTCATTCTTGATATTGTGTTGATTGGACATAACAGTTTTAACTCTTCCATTAAATACATCATCAATATATCTCATTTGACCGGGATCTATATCTAATATCGTTACATCTGCTCCCAATCCAACTGCCATCTTAGCCGAATTCATACCTACAATTCCACCACCAATAACAACTACTTTAGCTGGACTTACACCAGGAATACCACCAAGAAGTACTCCTTTACCTCCCTGAGGTTTTTCTAAAAATCTTGCACCTTCCTGAGTAGCTAAACGACCAGCTACCTCACTCATAGGTGTAAGAAGTGGTAAGGAACCATCTTCTAATTGAATAGTTTCATAAGCTATTGATACAACATTTTTTTCCATTAATGCTTTGGTCAACTTTTCTTCCGCCGCTAAGTGCAGGTATGTAAAGAGAATTTGGCCTTCTTTAAAGTAATCATATTCTTCCTCCAGTGGTTCTTTTACCTTCATAATCATATCTGATTTATCAAATACGTCTTTGGGAGTCTCTAACATTTCAGCACCAGCTTTTATATATTCTTCATCATTGATTCCACTGCCTAGCCCTGCATTTTTTTCGATCACTACATTATGACCCTCATTAACAAAAGCCTTTACTCCTGCTGCAGTAATTGCAACTCTGTTTTCATTACTCTTAATTTCTTTGGGTACACCAATAATCAATTAAATCAGCTCCTTTTATTTATACTAATTTTTTATTCACATATTAATACTTGCAATTATCATGCCAGAATCTTATCTGTATCTTATTTATCCCCAGCTCAAACCTAAAAGTCGAGGTATCCATAGAGTCAATTGCGGTAAATATGATATTAATAGAAGAGCCCCTATCTCAGCTAAAATGAATGGAGCCACTTCTTTGATCGCTTTTTCATATGGTACTTTGGCAATTTGCGCACCAACCATCAATGTCATGCCCATTGGAGGTGTTGCATTACCAATATTAACATTTACCATCATTATCATTGCAAAGTGTAAAGGGTCAAAACCCAATTGTACCATGACCGGAGTTACTATCGGTGCTAAAAGGACCACTGCTGGACCAATATCTAAAAACATCCCGACTAGCAAAAACAAAACATTAACCATTAGTAATTGAATAATATGACTTTCACTAAAGTTAATCATCGCTGAACCCAAGGTCTGAGTTAAGCCACTATAAGTAACTACCCAGCCTAAAATATTAGCAGATCCAATTAAAAAGAATACGACCCCAGATAAGACAACACTATTTACAAGGGCTTCATAAATTTCTTCCCAACCTAAGTTTTTATATACAAAAACACCGACTAAAAAAGCATATAAAGCAGCTAGAGCACCTGCTTCAGTAATTGTAGTCACTCCTGTTAATATTGCTCCCAGGATAATAAGTGGAGTTAATAGAGCCCAAACTGCATCTTTGGTTGCTGCCCATTTCTCAGCCAGCGAATACTTTTTCTCTGTGGGATAATTCCTTTTAATTGAAGTAACTGTACTTATTAATAAAAGAGCCAGCCCAATAATAATACCAGGAAGTATACCGGCCGCAAACATAGAAATAACGGAAACTTCCTTAAACATGCTAGCATACACGATCATGATTAAACTAGGTGGAATTATAGGGCCGATAACAGAGGAAGATGCTGTAACAGCTGCACTATAACCGGCTCCATAGCCTCTTTTTTTCATAGCTGGTATTAAAATATTTCCAATTGCAGCGGTATCTGTAACCGCTGTACCGGTAAGCCCGGCAAATAATATACTGGCTCCGATGTTTACGTGAGATAATCCACCTCTAAACCTACCCATAAAGCTTAATGCAAAATTTACAATTCTTTCAGTCATACCACTCCTGTTTAAAAATTCGGAAGTTAAAATAAAAAGTGGTATTGATATCAATATAAAATCAGAAACTGCTGCCAACAGTCTGGTAGACATTATAGTAAAAAAGCTTGTTCCACCGGCCGTAAATAAACCGAACATACCAGCCAAACCTATCGCATAAGCAATAGGCACACCAATAGCTATAATAACAAAAAATATAACGAAAACATATAGCATATTTTCCTATCTCCTTCCTGATCTAATTCCCTACTTCTTCCATAATTTCTTCTGTTAAATCTAGTTCAATGCGTTCCTCTATCATAGAAGGTGCTGTGAATAGATGTATTAAGTGTATAAAAGCACTAACCGGAATGGCTGCTACCAGCCATTTTGAACTAATCCTCAATTTACCGGTAATCATATAGGTATCATTATTATTCAGTGTTTCCAACAAACCATAATAAAATAAAGCTCCTATAAATAAAAATATCAATACAAATATGATATATCTCATTACTCTTTCAACGTTTTCGGGCAGTGCTTTTATCAATCCTTCCACACCCATGTGTTGATTCCTTTTAAAAGCAGCTGCAATCCCGAACAGAGCACTCCAGATCATTAAGATCCTTTCTACAGGTAAGGGCCAGGGCAGAGGACTCCCCAGTATATAACGGAAAAAAGCCCCATAAACTGCTATAATTAATATTATTGCAATAAACAATGAAGCCAGTTTAATTGTAACATCATCTAAAAAATCACTCAGTTTTTCAATTTTATCTAACATCAGCTCACCCCTTCTCTATATAGCAGGGAATCCCCATTGATGGGGATTCCCGCTATCATTATTACTGACTATTATTTTACACCATAATTTGAAATTATTTTATTATCAACTTCTTCACTAACTCGGGCTGCTTCTGCCCAGAATTCGTCTACTTCTTCTTGAGGAATACCAAAGTCTTCTGTTATCCATTCATAGAAAGCTGGCCTTAGTACTTCTTTCCATTCATCCATAACTTCTGGTGGTGGGTTATATGTGTCATCAAATTCTTCTTTAGAGGTTTCCCAGCCAAGTAGAGACTGCTGTGCATTAATACCTCTTGCCATATCTATTGCCTCTTGTGATGTTGTTAATATTATATTTTGCTCATGTTCTGGTAAGCTTTTAAACCATTTATCACTGACGGACCAAACAGCTGTATTAAAAATGAATTTTGTCCAGGAAGAATAATCATTAACTTCCCAGAATTTTGAAAATTCATTTACATAAGGTGCATTAAACTGACCATCGGCAACTCCACTAGCCAGGGCAGTTGTGACATCTCCCCAAGGAAGTGGTACTGCTTCGGCACCTAAAGCTTCAATCATTGCTAGCTGAGCTGCATTGCCGCCTTCAGTTCTTATTCTTAGTCCCTTCATATCTTCAGGAGTCTTAATTACTTTTTTATTATTTGTAAAGGCAACAAATCCGCCTCCATCATCATATATACCCAGATGTCTTAAACCAGTTTCTTCTCTGGCTTCTTCCATAAATTCAGCAAAGTAATCACTGTCAAAGAAATTCCAGGCAGAACGATAATTTTCAAAAACATATGGAGAATACATTAGCTGATATTTGGGAAAGAATGTGGCAAATACTCCACCATATGCTACTGATGATTGAACTGTATTACCATTTACGGTTTGTCTTGTAACCTCCTGTACTCCCCCTAATGAACTATTGCCAAATATCTTAACGTCAATAGATCCATCTGATCTGGTTTCCACCATGTTCTCAAAGTATAGTAATGAAGCTGCTATTCCACTAACCTGAGTGTCTGTTATTGTATAGTGAGAAATAACCATTTCATAATCAGCTGCAGAAACTAGACCGCCAAAAACCAACAAAAGTGACAAGACAAGTGATAAAATTATTAAGCTTTTACTTTTAAACATTATTTTTTTATTCCCCCTTTTAAATTTTCAACAACCATCATCTAATAAATTAATACTATATATTTACCAATCACCCCCTTATTGATGCAAAATATTTCACCTTTTTATTAAAATTTTTGCAGCGATTTTTTGGTAATTGATTTTATGAGCTCTGGAAGTACCTGCATGGTGTAAGGAATATGCACCCTTTCGAGATATTTATGAGCTCCTTTTCCATGTACACCGACATCTGCTACAGGTAAATTCAATTTTCTAACAGCTTCAATGTCTATCTTCCAGCCTCTTCCCCAGTAAGGCATGTTGTTTTTTAAAATCTCTTCGTCCTTTTTATCTCCCTGAAAAGCAGCATAACTAGCATCAGATAAAAAAGGGAAAAAGTCTTTGATTATTATATTATAATCATGTCCGTCTAAATTATGATTATTAATCGCCTCTTCTACAATGGAATTAAACTTTTTAAATTTCGGATCATCTATATTAGGATCCTGAGGCGGATAAAAAGGAGGAACTAGAAATACAACTGCAGCTGGACCTTCTAACTCAGAAAGTTCCCATATCCTTTTAATAATTCTCAAAGAATGTATACGCAAATCTTTGATTCCTTCCTTTTTTACCTGAGAAAGAACATTTTCAATCTCAGCCTCAACTTTTTCTTGAATATATTTGTTATGAACAATGTCCAGAAGTTCTTCAAAAGTATAACAATCAATATCTAAATTGAGTTCCATATCCTGTTGAGGATGATAACTCTTATATACCCTAAAATTGCCTTTTATCCAATCCAGAGAAGATCTGATACTGTCCTCCACTTCTTCTTTAAAAATATCCATTGTCTCAGCCACACCCCTATTAAAGCTTAAAAAATTATAATAGGAGAAGCCTTCGTAAGGAAGCTGTCCATTATATTCCACCTTGAGATCCTCCTGTTTTAAAGAAACAGGTGGATCTGTTATTCTGTCCTGATATTTATCAGCCAGCTCCATATTATTATCCAGTCTGGAAGTTAATTCCGACATTAATAGATTGACATCAAAACCACCAAATACATCACCTACATGGGATCCTTTGCCCACCACATAAAGAGCAGGTACTAATTTACCTAACGTACCCATATATACATATCTATGGGAAGGATTGGTGCCTATCTCATCAGTTGTATAATCAGTATTAATGGCTCCAATATAGTTTAAATCTTCTTTCTGAGCTAATTCCACTAAGGGTTTAGCAATATTTAACATCCCTAAAGAATCAGCTTCTTCATTGACTGTTATAATTACTAATACATTTCCAGGTAAATCTTCAGTATCTTCTGAAAACTCCTTGAGTAATTCTAATTCTAGAGCAACACCTGATTTCATATCAGCTGCTCCCCGTCCAAACAACCATTCTCCTGAATTAAGATCTTTTTTTACCTGTTCATTCAGATCTCTTTTTTTGAATTTCTCCATTAATTCATAGGGTTTTGTCGCCAATTTCTTAAGATCTCTATATTCTCCTATATCTACTGTATCCATATGTCCGATATATACTACTGTGTTATTGTTATTATTGTCTCCTTTGACTAAAGCAGCCAGGTTAAATCTTTTCATATTATCATCTCTTAATGGTAGTTTTAAAAGATGATCTGGATTTTTTTTATAGTACGGCCACTCTTCTAGCTTATCATGGATGAAGTTTCCTATCTCAATTACACCTTGAGTGTTACTGACGCTCTCAATATTAACCAGCTGTTCTGTAAGTTTTAAAATATTCTTTCCCCGGTTGGTTAAATCAACTTTTTTGTTCAATAAAACCACACTCCTAAAAATTTTTTGCACTATTTTATTATATATGTACACATATATAATAGTTATGCATATTACATGCCGTTTTTTTAGTGTGTTAGACAAAAAATTGTGGCCCCAATAATAAACTAGTATTAGTACCACAATCATAGTTTTTATGCATATATTAATATTTATATTTTATCAGATTCTATGTTATATTTATTCATCCTGTACTGTAAACTCTGTCTCTTTATGCCAAGATGTTTTGCGGTTCTGGTAATATTTTTGCCATTCTTCTTTAAAGCTTCAATGATATATTCTTTTTCCACTTTATCCATTTTCTCAGGCAGGGTTCTTTGATTATCAATTTTTTTGGCCTCTTTTTGGTTGTTAATGTCAATTAAAAACGGCTTAACATTTTCTTTTTTTATATAATCTTCACCACTTAATATATTTATTGCACCTTCAATAACATGTTCCAATTGCCTGACATTGCCCGGCCAATCATAGTTATAGAATATCCTTTTTACTTCATCGCTCAAGCCTTTTATATTGCTGTTAAATTTATAGTTAAATCGTTCAATAAAATATCTAGATAAAAGTAATATATCATCACATCTTTCTGATAAGAGAGGCAGTTGTAATAAAACAACAGCCAGTCGATAATATAAATCCTCTCTTAAGCTACCTTCTCTAATCGACTCTACTGGAGACTTATTGCTGGTAGCTATAATTCTTACATCAACACTTATATCTTTTTTCCCGCCTACTGGTCGAACTAAATCATCTTGTAAAACCCTTAAAAGCTTAGCCTGTAAGGCCGTGGACATCGAATTAATCTCATCCAATAAAAGGGTGCCCCCATCCGCTTGTTCAAATAAACCCTTTCTATCAATTGCACCGGTAAATCCTCCCTTTCTCGTCCCAAATAAGATGCCTTCCAGTAAATTTTCTGGTAAAGCAGCACAATTTTGAGCAATAAAAGGCTTGTTCTGTCTTCGACTGTCACTATGAATGCTTTGGGCAAACAATTCCTTCCCGGTGCCTGTTTCTCCCACAATTAAAATAGATGAGTCTGTTCGGGCAGCCTGCCTGGCGTAATTGATAACCTGTTTTAATTTCTTGTCTTCACCTTTTATATCTTGAAAGGTAAAATACTTACTAATTTCTTTATCTAAATTATCCTCTGTATATAATTTTTCTTGTAAACTTACTATCTTATTATATAACTTTCTGATCTCTGTAATATCACGGGCTATTTCTAAAGCCCATAAACTACCATTCCCTAAATGAATTGGAATCGTACTGTTTATAGTTATAATCTTACGGCCAAATTTGTTTAGATATTCCTGCTGGTTGTTTTTTATTATTTCTTTATCCCTTAATGTTAATAATAAAGTGCTGTTCTCTTCATTAAGAGAAGGAAATACTTCATCTATTTTTTTCCCCACTACAATATCTTTATCCATGCCTTCTAATTCAGACATTTTTTTATTATATATAATCGTCTGTCCTAACTCATTAACAACATGGATTCCTTCATCTATGTTATCCAGAATCTTATCCAGGTTTTGGGCAATTATCTGGTTTTTTGTTTTCAAAATAATTGGCCCCCTCTCTTAATGACTAATTCTCTATAAAAGATATTTTTCCTTCAATAAACATAGCTGCAAAACAAAACTTCACTTCAAAAATTATTTATCTGGTTCTCTTGAGGTTTTCTGTTTCTAATATTATTTCAGGTTGTTGGGTATTATCACTTATAAGATTTTGCTTTTTATACAATATATTTATATGATCTTCAAACTCCCGGACTCACTTTTTAAGAAAATTAACAAAATCTGCAAGCATAATTAAAGGGAGGTGTTTTGACAACACCTCCCATCATATTACAATTAATAACACTTATAGTTGTTTATTGGAAACTAACTTTATAGTTTTTTCTCTATCTTTGCCTTATCTCTTAATTCTCTTTGGAATTGGCTCCATAACTCCTGACTTTTTTGGTTTAAGAGCTGTTCGCGGATATTCTCTTTAACCTCTTCAAAGCTTTGTACGCCGGCTTCTTTTCTGTCAGTAACTTTAATAACATGGAAACCATATTGAGTTTCAACAACCGGACTAACTCCTCCTACTTTAAGAGCAAAAACTGCATCTTTGAATTCCTGAGCTACACTACTGCCTCTGCTTATCATACCTAGTTCTCCACCCTGTTCAGCAGATGGTCCAGTTGAATACTCTTTGGCTAATTCAGCAAAGTCTCCGCCATCTTTTACTTTTTGTAATACTTCTTCAGCAGTTTCTTTATCTTCTAGAAGTATATGACTGGCTGCTGCCTGCTCCTGAACTTTAAAAGAATCTTGGTTCTCATCATAATAGGCTTTTACTTCTTCATCTGAGACTTCAGCTTGATTTTCAATATCTTCTTTAAGCTTATTTATAAGCAGTTGATCTTTGTTCATTTCAAAAAAAGTTTCCTTATAAGCTTCCAGAGATTCTATGCCCTGTTGCTTTAAGGCTTCCTCTAATTGAGCATCGTCCATATTATTTTGCTCTTTGATGCCTTCTATCTGTTGGTTAAATATCTCATTCATTTCTTCCTGATCTAATTCAAGGTCTCTCTCTTTTGCTTCCTGAGCCAATAGCTTTTCATTGATTAGTTGATCTAACTTGATTTTTTGGAACTCTTCTAATACTCCCTGACCTGGTTCAGTTTGCAGTAAAACCTGTGTAAATTCTGGAAATGATTGATATAAGGTCATTATTAAATTTTGCGTACCTGCATATTGCTGCAGCTCCTGAACACTAATCTCTTCATCATTTACAACAGCTGCTACATCAGATTGGGTTCCCTCATCAGTTGTATCTGAAACTTCTCCATTTTGAGCTATTGCTGGAAAAGCAATTAACAAAGTTAGAACCATAACTATTGATAATATTCTTTTATAACGCATAAATTTCATTCACTCTCCTCAAAATTTTTTTAATTATTGAAATATAGTTTTAAATTAGCTACGGGTACATATAGTCAAAGTATGGCTCCCCGAGTAGGACTCGAACCTACGGCTCGATGGTTAACAGCCATCTGCTCTACCAGCTGAGCTATCGGGGAATGCAAAATGGCAACTTTCATTTCATATATTATAACAATAATATGACGATTTGTCCAGCCATTATGATTCTCAATAGTTAAAATTGCTACCCAGCCTTTTTATTTAAGAAGTAAAAGTTCATCTGATTCAATTGTAATGTTGATTTGACCATTCTTCGCTTGATATTTTCTATCAGTTAAAAGATTTATTATCTCATCTTTACCCACTTCTAAAGAAATTTCTTCTGCCTGTTCAGAAATATTGACTAATCCAATAATTTTTTCTTCATTTAGCTCTCTTTCTATAATTAATACATTACTTTTATTGTTTTGTATAGACAAGTTGATGCGCCCCTCTTTTAAAATATTATTAGCATGCCTTAATTGAATCAGTTTCTTATAAAATTCTAATAACTGATCATTCGGCTTGTTTGAATAAGGCCTCTTCTGCCAGATCATTGTGCGCCTGTTATCAGGATCCTGTCCACCTGCCATGGCTATTTCATCTCCATAATAAACCATAGGTGCTCCTGGAAAGATAAATTGAAAAAAGACTGCTTTTTTAAATTTGTTGATATCCTTACCAACTGCATTTAAAAATCTTTCTGTATCATGACTACCTATTAAATTAAGCAGAGAGTTAAAAGCAGGTGTTGGATACTCAGCCTTTATTTTATTTGTTTCATCGATAAATTTATTTATAGTCCAACTTTCATTTAAAAGTTTCAAAACTGCATCTCTAAACCTATAATTCATTACACCATCAAATTCATTTCCTTTTAAATATTGACTGGCATCTCCCCAAATTTCTCCAGCAATATAGGCGTCAGGATTTATGTCCTTAACATGCCCCCTCCAATCGATCCAAAATTCAGGATTTCTATCTTTTACTTCTGTAGGAACATCAAGTCTCCATCCATCTATACCGTCTTTAGGATTCCCATCACCGTTAGGGTCCATCCATTCTTTTGTAATATCATATATATATTCTCTTACCTCCTCATTATTAACATTGATTTTAGGTAATGAGCCAAAGCCTGCCCAGCATTGATAGTTGGGTTCTTTACCCTGTGTCCTCTGCTCATATAAGGTGGTGATAGGATAACTTTCTATATAATACCAGTTCCAGTATTTTGAGTTTCTCCCTTTATTTACAACATCCTGAAAAGCATAATGTTCATACCCAGTATGATTAAATACACCGTCTAAAATAATCCTTATTCCATGTTGATGGGCCGTTTTAATAAAGTCTATAAATAGTTGGTTGGAAGCCTCCGGATCATCTTTAATCGCAAAATTATCATCGATGAATTCATAAGTGGATGAATTGTACTTATGATTTGATGTTGACTCAAATATAGGGTTTAGATATATCGTGTTAATACCCAAATCTGTTAAATAATCCAGGTTGTTTTCAATCCCCTGTATATCCCCACCATATAAGACATGCCAGCCTGATTTAGGATTTATCTGGTTACTATCATCTGTAAACTTTTCTGAGTCAATATAGTGATGATCACTTGCTTTTATACCCTGGTGCCAATCTGGCACGATATTTTTGTATCTTTCTTCATTATTTTTATAGGTTTCGATATATTCAGGATCGTTCTCCTTATTACCATTGCTGAACCTCTCTGGAAAAATCTGATAAAAGACAGCCTGTTTTATCCACTCAGGAGAATTAAACAATAGACTATCTTCTTTATTAAATTTAAACCAATCAGCCATAGTGATCGCAATTCCATTTTTGCCATACCAGTATCTGGTATCTGCATCATCAATAACAAAACGGTATTTAAAGCTATCATCCTTAACCTCTATTTTTTTATGCCAGTAATCAAACTGTCCATCATAAGTTAAAAAGTTCATATATTCTACCTGATAACCATCTTCATCAAAATAATTTAGCCTGACCGCTTCTACATCATTAACTGCTGTTTGAAATCTTATCTCTATAATATTTTCTTGCGTCCTTGTTATATGAGCTGTGGTTGTTTGGTCATGCCAGAGGGCATTTTTAATAATCTCTCCATCGCCCACTTCACCCTCTCGCTCAATCTGCTGACCCACATTGATAACCGAGTTCAATCCACCAAATCCATCTGCAGTATAATCTTCACTGTGGGGATCCTTCCTCCAAGTTGTGCCATTTATGACAAATTTATATTGGTAGGTCCCTGGTTTTAAAGGTATTGTAATTTCATAAACACCATCATTATCCTGATCTTTCATCTCGAAGTCCTTGGTAGCCCAATTATTAAAAGAACCGGCCAGATAGACAGAGCTAACCTCTTCTACTTGTGGTTCATATTTAAATACAACTTCTTTTATGCCCGGAGCAACAGCGTTAATATTTATAGATAATAATATTACCACTAACAAAACAAATAACAAACCACCTAATAATTTTTTCATATTATCTGCCCTCCATTCCTTGATAGTCACTATATTATTTTAATTAAACAAAACAGTTTTATTTCCTCTATTGTTAAACACCAGATGAATATCATTAATCAAATATAAAACATTAATCAAATATAAAACATTTTAAATATTGGCAAAATCGTAAGTTTAATTAATATACAAATAAATACGCCTTATTCGTAAAACGAGTGGGCTTATGAAAAAATACCATATGATAATTTCTCTCTGACTTGCCTTGCTTTTATCAGCAATTAAAGACAGACTTCTTTCTTAAAAATAGATCTTAAACTGGGGTTGCTCTTTTTAAAACTTAATATAAAATATTTATTAATAATTTTCTCATCACAACTTAAAGCAAATGCAAGCAAAAAACACCTAACTCTTTTTTGATTTGATATGTCTGGTATATACGATTTTTTCTATTAAAATTATCTTAAAATATTATTATGGTATGAATAAAAAAATTTTCAAAATATGTTTTGCCTTTTCTCCAAATTTAGCAAAAACACACAAGGAAACCAGGCCTATATATCATTAAAGATAGTTGCTCTTTATAAATTGGACTTTAAAAGAAATAATGTTGTTATATCAATAATCAAGTACATCATCTAGTTAAATGACAGCTAAAATCACAATTGAAAATTTTAAAAATCATATCAATTTTTACTAAAATATCTTGTAATTTTATAATCAACAAAAGCTTGTGTTATTTTAAAACTACATTGATGTTTTTAATTAATTAAAATTTTTTTTGCTCTTTAATGAAGGCTGTTATATAATGACTTTAATTAATAAATAGAAAGTAATGAGGTGTAATGATTATTGAAAGTATTATTTATAAGTATGACTGGAATAATGGTAGTTTTTGCCTTTCTCTTTTTTTTATATCTTATCTTATTATTAGTCAAAAAGATATTCTATAAAGAAAAAACTGAAGTTCAAAAAGATAAGATCGTTAAAAGCAATGATATTCCCGAGGAAGTAGTAGTAACAATTTTGACCACATTAAAAAAATACAGAAACAGAGACTTAAACAATAAAAAAGTAAGCATCACAAAAAGGAGGTCATAAATATTGGAAAGCTATATAGTTGAAGTTAACAATACTGAATATGAGGTCACCATTAGAGAAAATGACAGGGTAGCAAATAATGATAAAATGAAGAAAGACAATCAAACAGAGGTTGATAAAACTTCAGAACAAAAAACAAAAAAGAAAAAGAACCAGCCCGAAAAAAAAGATCAAAGAAAACAAGCTGACAGTGCTGAAGGTATTGAAGTTACTGCACCTATGACAGGAAAGGTCCTATCTGTTAAAGTAGAAAAGGATAGTAAGGTAAAAAGAAATCAAGTAATTATGACCTTAGAAGCCATGAAGATGGAAACAGAGATAGTAGCCCCGGCAGATGGTATTATAAAAGAAATATTGGTTTCTGAAGGCAGCAAATGTAAACAGGAGGATACCTTAATAGTAATTGAAGATGGTGGTAAATAATGTATTTAGATCTTGTACAGGGGTTAATTACGGAGTCGGGAATATACAATTTAACTTATAAAGAAATAATCATGTTTGTGATTGCCGGGATTTTAATATATCTAGCAATAGAGAAAAAGTACGAACCTCTGTTACTATTACCTATAGCTATCGGTATGATATTGGCAAATCTACCGATGTCTGGTCTTATGAAAGAAGGCGGACTTTTATATTATATATATAAAGGTGTTGACCTTGGCATATATCCACCCTTGATATTTTTGGGCATAGGTGCCATGACAGACTTCGGACCACTTATTGCAAATCCAAAAAGTATTTTGCTGGGAGCAAGTGCTCAAATAGGGATATTTTTTACTTTGATCGGTGCCAGACTGCTTAAATTTTCATTACCCGAAGCTGCTTCCACATCTATAATTGGTGGAGCTGACGGTCCTACCGCGATATTTTTAACCTCGCGTCTCTCTCCTGAACTATTAGGAGCAGTTGCTATAGCAGCCTATTCATATATGGCGTTAGTCCCGATTATTCAACCACCCTTAATGAAATGGCTGACTACAGAAAAAGAAAGACAAATAAAAATGTATCAGCTAAGAGAAGTTTCCCGGGTAGAAAAACTGCTATTTGCCTTTTTAGTTATGGTACTTGGAATATTATTCATCCCCTCAGCAGGGGCTTTGCTCGGCTCTTTGATGTTAGGGAATATATTAAAAGAAAGTGGTGTCACCGAACGATTAGCTGAAACCGCTAGAAATTCTTTGATAAATATCGTTACCATATTTTTAGGAATAAGTGTAGGAGCAAAAACTCAGGCCGAACTTTTCTTGACCTGGCAGACTTTGATGATTATTGGCTTGGGTTTGATAGCTTTTGCTATCGGTACTATTTCAGGTTTGCTATTCGCAAAACTTATGAATAAATTTTCTAAAACGAAGGTCAACCCTTTAATCGGTTCAGCGGGAGTTTCAGCCGTACCGATGGCAGCCCGGGTAAGTCAGAAAGTTGGATATGAAGCTAATCCCAGCAACCATTTATTGATGCATGCCATGGGGCCTAATGTTGCTGGGGTAATAGGTTCAGCAACGGCAGCCGGAGTCTTATTAACACTGGTCGGTTAAATTAATTTCTGTTTTTGTATATATATTGAATCTATAAGGAGGGATATGATGCAGGTTAAAATAACGGAAACAATTTTGAGAGATGCCCAACAGTCACTCATAGCTACAAGGATGAAGACCGAAGATATGCTTGAAGTTTTAAATGATTTAGACAATATAGGTTACCACTCCCTCGAGATGTGGGGTGGGGCAACATTTGACAGTTGTATGCGCTACCTTGATGAAGATCCCTGGATTAGATTGAGGAAAATTAAGTTAAGAAGTAACAATACAAAGCTGCAGATGTTATTAAGGGGACAGAACATATTGGGATATAGGCATTATCCCGATGATGTTTTAGAGAAATTTGTAGAAAAAGCGGTTGATAATGGTATAGATATTGTGAGAATATTCGATGCCCTTAACGATGTCAGAAATATGGAAAAAGCCATCGAGTTTACAAAAAAATATGGGGGTCATGCTCAAGGCTCTATAGTTTATACAACCAGCCCTATCCATGATATAAAACATTATGTAGAAACTACTAAAAAACTCGTAGGTTTAGGGATAGATTCACTTTGTTTAAAAGATATGGCCGGGCTATTAACACCATATAGATCATATGAATTGGTTAATAGTTTAAAAGAGGTAACCGACATACCGATTCAACTACACAGCCATAATACCAGTGGAATGGCAGCCATGACTTATCTAAAAGCTATTGAAGCGGGCGCTGATATAATCGATACTGCAATATCAGCTCTAGCTTCCGGTACTTCTCAGCCACCTACAGAATCTATGGTAGCTTCTCTTACAGGAACTAAGTATGATACCGGTATAAAATTAAGCGAAGTTGTAGATATAGCTGCATATTTTAGAAATATAAGAGATAATTACAGTGATTTTCAAGGATCATTTGCTACAGACCCCCGCGTTATTACCAATCAAATTCCCGGTGGAATGCTCTCTAATTTAAGAAGTCAGTTAAAAAGCCAGGATATGTTTCATCTTTATGATGAGGTGCTAAAAGAAGTACCCAGGGTCAGAAAAGATCTTGGTTACCCACCGCTTGTAACACCCACAAGCCAGATAGTTGGAACTCAGGCTGTATTTAATGTTGTAAAAGGAACAAGATATGAATTGGTATCCAAAGAGACAAGGGATTATGTTAAAGGAATGTATGGAAGGCCTCCGGGAGAAATAAATCCAGAACTTAAAGAGAAACTACTGGCTGGAGAAAAAGCAATAGACTGCAGGCCAGCTGAAACTCTGGAAAATAAGTTTGCAGAAACGCTAAAAGAGGTCCAGGATTTTATAACCAAGGAAGAAGATGTTTTATCTTATATGTTATTTCCTGATGTTGCAGAAGAATTTTTAAAAAGACATTACAGATAAACAAGATTAATCTCTTTTTAAACATGATATGCTCTTTTAATTAATTAAGATCTTGATGAGTGATGAATTTATTTTAAAAAATTATCGTTATCTCTTAACACAATAATATTTAACAATAACCAAAGTTTATAATCTCAAAACATTTTTAGAGTAAAGAACAAAAAATATAACTAGAAGAGACCTTATAATAATAGTTCGCAGGCTTAAATAAAACCCCTTACTTTATTTAATTATGCCTGCGGCTTTTGCTTTTTATGCTAAAATAACAAACAAAGCTGTTCAAAGCTGTTCAAAAATAAATATAACTCAGTAAACTGTATGTGCCTTTTCTGTAAAGCTAATTATTATAATTCTGCAAAAGACTTAAACTTGACCTGAGAGAAAAAACAGCATATATCAATAATATGATAGAAATAATTAATAGTTCAGTAATCAGTAATAGCCCTATTAATATATATATAGCAACAAAAAGAAAAGAAAGATAAATAGCCCATTTTTTCTTTTTTAACAGACCATAGATCATCAGTGTTTTCAATAATAAATAGGGAAATATGATAAGTAAAGAAGCAAGTGAAAAAAAACCGATCATTGTACCCATTTCTCCTGCCAGAAATCCCTGGTAACCTAAAATAAAGATAAATATGAGAATAATTGCTCCTACAAGCAATTCAATTATAGTAGTGATAATAAGAAATATTCCCTGATGAGGCGATTGATCTTTTTTAAAATTAACTACTCTTTTGAAATATGTTATCAGTAAGCCTGTTATGATAAAAATACAGGCTAATAAAACAGCAAAAACCTCTAATGACCCTTGCTGGTTATAGTTGCTAATTTCAAACCCAAGACCAATCAATCCAAAAATAATGAAGGCTAAGCCTATAATTTTTCTAATCACTAACCCCGCTCCTTAATAGTAAAAATCCCCTTCTGCTTATTGAATGGTTCTTTTAAACCAAAAATGAATACATTATACATTAGGAAAAGGGGATTTTAAAAGTTGCTCTTTTTTTAATTTAATTTAATTTTATTCTCTTTTTATTTGTTTATTCTTCTCTGTGCTTTCTTCTTTTTGTTCTGCCTTTTCTGCTTCTTTTTTATTTAGTTTGCCAAGAGAAACCACATGGTCAGCTTCACCTATATTAATTACCTTTACTCCCATTGTATTACGACCCGTTTGAGATATTTCTTCTACCCTGGTTCTTATAATTATACCCTCGGCAGTGATTATTATTATTTCATCATCCTCATTTACAATTTTGGCAGCGGCTATTGGACCATTTTTTTCAGTAATATTTAAGGTAAGTATTCCTTTACCATAGCGCCTTTGTATCCTATAATTACTTAGTTCTGTGCGCTTGCCATATCCTTTTTCACTTATAACCAACAGGTCAGAACCCTCTGAATCGAGCCCCATATCTACTAAATAATCCTCTTCTTTTAAATCGATACCCTTAACTCCCTGGGCCACTCTTCCTACCGGTCTTATATCATTTTCCTTAAATCTAATTGCTTTACCGAGATGGGTAATAAGTATAATGTTTTCATCCGCCTTTGTGCTTTTTACTTTTATTAACTCATCATTTTTCTGCAGTCTGATTCCTATTATTCCAGTATAATTACTATCATATTCTATAAGAGGTGTCTTTTTAACTCTCCCCTTTTTGGTGGCCATGGTTAGATATTTGCTCTCCTCAAAATTATTAAGGGAAATCACAGAACTAATTCGTTCATCCTCCTGTAAATTAAGCAAATTAACTATTGCTGTCCCGCGCGCCTGTCGGCTGGCCTGGGGAATTTGATAACCCTTCATCCTATATACCAAGCCTTTGTTGCTGAAAAAAAGAAAATAATTATGAGTCGAAGTAATAAATACATCTTCTACAAAGTCTTCTTCTCGAGTTGTAGTTCCTATAATACCCTTACCACCTCTTCTTTGACTTCTGTAGGTAGCTACTGGCATTCTCTTTATATATCCCTCTTTAGTCATCGTCACTACTACCTGCTGTTCTTCTATAAGGTCTTCTAGTTCAAGATCAGTTGTCTGGTTAAGAATTTTTGTGCGCCTTTGATCACCATATTTATCTTTTATTTCTGTAATTTCATCCTTGATTATTTCTAATAATTTTTTCTCACTATCTAAAATTTCTTTATAATATTTTATCTTTTGTTTTAATTCCTGATGCTCTGAATCAATTTTATCTCTTTCAAGGGCTGTCAACCTTTGCAGTCTCATTCTTAATATTGCATTGGCCTGTTCTTTAGATAGATCATATTTATCAATCAACTTTTGGCGGGCATTATCAACATCCGGGGCCCTCCTAATTATTTGAATGACAGCATCGATATCATCTAAAGCAACCATATAACCTTCTAGTATATGGGCTCTTTTGCCTGCTTTATCTAAATTATACTGGGTTCTATTAGTAATTATTTCTTTTTGAAATTCAAGATAATGATCTATAATTTCTTTTAGACTTAATACCTTTGGCTCATTATTGACTATAGCAAGCATAATAATGCTGAATGTGATCTGGAGTCGAGAATGTTTAAATAACTGATTTAAGACGATTTTAGGATTTGCACCTCTTTTAATTTTAATTACAATCCTCAACCCTTTTCTATCCGATTCGTCTCTAATATCACTTATTCCATCAATTTTTTCATCCCTTACCATATCAGCAATTTTCCCTATTAATCTGGCTTTATTAACTCTATAAGGCAGTTCGTTGACTATAATCCTATCAGCAGAATTTTCATTTTCTTCTATTTCAGTTTTTGCTCTTACAGTTACCTTGCCTCGCCCCTTTTTATAAGCCTTATAGATAGGACCTTTACCCATTATTAAACCGCCGGTTGGGAAATCAGGCCCCTTAATAACCTCCATCAATTCAGCTAACTCAATATCTGGGTTATCTATAACCCTAATAATCGCTTCGATCACTTCTGTTAAATTATGGGGTGGAACACTTGTAGACATACCAACCGCAATTCCAGAACTACCATTTGCTAATAGATTGGGAAAACGAGAGGGCAGTACTTCTGGTTCTTTTAGACTATCATCAAAATTGGGTTTAAAATTAACAGTGTTTTTATTCAAATCTCTTAATAATTCTGTAGATATTTTACCCATTCTTGCTTCTGTATAACGCATGGCTGCAGCAGAATCTCCATCCACTGAGCCAAAATTACCATGTCCATCAACTAATGGATATCTGTAAGAAAAGTTCTGGGCCATCCTCACCATCGTATCATAGACAGCTGTGTCTCCATGAGGATGGTATTTCCCCAATACTTCACCCACAATCCTTGCAGATTTTTTATGTGATTTGTTAGCAGTAATACCTAAGTCATGCAGGGCATATAATATACGCCTGTGCACCGGTTTGAGACCATCTCTGACATCCGGCAAGGCTCTACTAACAATAACGCTCATTGCGTAATCTAAAAATGCATCTTTCATTTGATCATCTATATCTACCTGTACTACGTTCTTGCTTTTAAATTTATCAACCATTTTTTAAACCTCCTTCATCTTAAATTTATATATCAAGGTTTTGTACTTCGTGGGCATGTTTTTGTATAAATTCTCTGCGGGGTTTGACTTTATCACCCATTAATGTAGTGAATGTTTGATCTGCCATGATAGCATCTTCAATCTGAACCTGTAATATAATCCTGTTTTCTGGATTCATGGTAGTATTCCACAGTTGGTCTGGATTCATTTCTCCTAAACCCTTATATCTCTGTAAAGAAAAATTTTCATTACTATGTTCATCTGCATATTTTCTTAATGCCCTATCATTATATAAATATTTTTCTGCTCTGCCGCGTTTAACTTTATATAAAGGAGGTTGGGCAATATATATCATGCCTTTTTCCAATAAAGGACTCATATATCTATAAAAGAAGGTCAATAGTAATGTCCGAATATGAGCACCATCTACATCAGCATCAGTCATGATGATAACTTTTCCATATCTCTTTTTGTCTATATCAAAATTCTCTCCAATACTAGTACCAATAGCAGTAATTAAAGTTCTTATTTCATTGTTGTTCAATATTTTATTCAATCTTGATTTTTCTACATTAAGGATTTTACCTCTAAGAGGCAAAATTGCCTGGAACTCTCTATCTCTACCCTGTTTAGCCGATCCTCCTGCAGAATCTCCCTCAACTATATATAACTCTGTATTTTCTGTATCTCTAGAAGAACAATCAGACAATTTACCGGGTAAAGCGGTCGAAATTAATGCATTTTTTCTTCTCGTTAAATCTCGGGCTTTTTTTGCAGCTTTTCTTGCTTTAGCAGCCTTTATACCTTTTTCTACAATTATTTTTGCAATAGATGGGTTTTCTTCCATGAAAGTCTTTAAATTTTGGGAAATTGAGGAATCAACAAAACCCCTTATATTACTATTTCCTAACTTTGTTTTAGTTTGACCTTCAAATTGTGGTTCCTCCAATTTGATATTTATAATAGCAGTAATTCCCTCTCTGACATCTTCGCCTGTTAAATTATCATCCTTTTCTTCTAGCAAGCCCTTGCTCCTGGCATACCCATTAACCGTTCTCGTTAAAGCACTCTTAAAACCACTTAAATGGGTACCCCCTTCTCTCGTATTTATATTATTGGCAAATGTAAAAATTCTTTCTTTAAAACCACTGTGGTATTGAAAAGATATTTCTACTTCTTCTTTTTCTCCTTCTTCTTCTATATAGATCGGTTCAGAAAATAAGGTCTTTTTATTTTTATTTAAATATTTTACAAATTGAACAATACCACCTTCATAATGAAATTCATTTTCTTTTATATTTTCTTGGTCTCTCTTATCAATAACTTTTATTAAAATACCTTTATTTAAAAAAGCCATTTCCTTGAATCTTTGAATTAATTTATCATACCTAAAATCTATTTCTTCAAAAATTTCAGGATCAGGTTTAAATGTAATTTTTGTGCCTGTCTCTCTACCTTCTTCACAATGACCAATCTTCTTAAGTTCATATACAGGAACACCTCTTCGGTATTTCTGTTTATATATATTATTATCCTTCCATTTAACTTCAACCGTCATCCACTCAGAAAGGGCATTAACTACAGATACCCCCACACCATGCAGCCCACCTGAAACTTTATACCCTTTATTATCAAATTTACCACCAGCATGAAGAGTGGTCATTACTACTTCTAAAGCAGGCTTATTTACCTTCGGATGTTGCTCAATAGGTATTCCCCTGCCATTATCAACAACTGTGACAATATTTTCCTCTTCTATTGTAATAGTAATTTTATCACAGTAACCAGCCATAGCTTCATCAATACTATTGTCAACAACCTCATATGCTAAATGTAATAAACCGTCCAAACTGGTAGAACCAATATACATACCAGGTCTTTTTCTGACCGCTTCCAGGCCTTCTAATACCTGAATATTTTCAGCCTCATAATTTTCATTTTCATTTTTCAAATCTGCCATCATCATCCCCCAATTCTACTAAATAATCTCTGACATCCTCTTTTTTAAAGTCTTTGAAGATATTATTGATAAGTATATTTTTTCCCCTGTTAAAATAAATGATCTTATCTCTTTACCTTCTTCAAAATAATTTATAATAAAACCTTCTTCACGGATTATCTCAAAAAATTCTTTTGTTATATCCGAATCCTGACTGGATTCTATATCACCTATAAAAACTACATCTGTTTTTTTTATCATATTTCCTCTACCGATGTGTAAAAACAATTTATCCACCTTCTTTTTTAACAACAAGCTTTTGTTATAATACCGTCTTTTACCTTAAATAAACAACTGTTACTGCTGTTTTTCTTTTTTAACAACTTAGTTATATCTTCTGTATCAGTAGTTGTGATTAAAGTCTGGATTTTATCATCAATTATTGAAAGAAGGGTGTTTCTTCTTTTTTTATCTAATTCAGAAAATACATCATCTAAAAGAAGGACTGGATATTCTCCACTTTCAGATTTCATAAGTTCTAATTCCGCTAATTTTAAGCCAAGAGCAACGGTCCTCTGCTGACCCTGGGATCCAAATTTTCTGACATTCATCCCATTAATTTTTAATTTTAAATCATCACGGTGTGGACCGGATAAGGTATATCCCCTCTCTAATTCTTCTTTTTGCTTTTCTTTTAATTTCCTTAAAAATATATTTTTAATCTCTTCTTTTTTATGTTTTTCTTCTATCTTTAAGTTGCAATCATACTCTATGTTTAAATTTTCATTACCAGAAGTCAATTTTCTCTGTGCCAGACGAGCTAGAATCTTCAATTTTTTTAATACTTTTAATCTCTTAAATATTATACTTGCACCTTTATCTGCTAACTTATCATTCCAAACTTCTAATAAATCTAAATCCTTTTTTTCTTTATAATACATCTTCTTTAATAATTTGTTCTTTTGTTTCAAAATATGCTCATATTCTTTCATTAAATGATAATAATAGGAGTTGACCTGAGAAATTTCCAAGTCTAAAAACTTCCTTCTGTTACTTGGTCCTCCTTTTATAATTTTTAAATCCTCTGGGGAAAAAAGTATTACATTAAGATTTCCTATTAAATCAGACATCTTCTCCAGAGGATTATTATTTATTTTTATCAATTTATTTCTATTTTCAATCCTATATGATATTTTAAGATCAAAATTAGTTTTTATGATTTTTAACTGGACTAAAGCTCTATCTTTATTCCACTGGATAAGTTCACTATCTTTATTTGTTCGATGGGACTCTGTTGTTGCCATTAGATAAACAGCTTCTAATAAATTTGTTTTACCTTGACCATTATTACCTATAAAAAAATTTAAATTTGAATTTAAATTTAAGTATGTATTATCAATATTTCTATAATTTTTTAGAACAATTTTTTCAATATACATTTTATTATCCGCTCACTTTTAAAGTCTCCTCAATTCCCATTACATTGACTATATCTCCAGATTTTAGTTTTCTTCCTCTTCTCTTTTCTATTTTGTTGTTTACTCTAACTTTACCGGTTTGAATTGTTTCTTTTGCTTGACCACCTGTAGAAACAACATTGGCCCATTTTAAAAATTGATCAAGCTTTATTGTCTGACTATTTATCTTTACTTTCTCCATTTTTATATTTTACTCTCCTTTATTCATTTTCTTGATTACCAGGTCTAATAGGCATTATCAAGTATATATAATCTTCATTTTCTTTTTCTTTTTTTCTAATTACAAATGGATTTAATGCTCCAATGAGATCCAAATAAATTTCCCCCTCCAATACATTAAGAACATCGAGTAAATATGAAGCATCTATACTTATTTTATGATTTTCTCCTTCTAGTTGAATTGGAACTTCTTCATGTGCACTACCGATATCTGATGATTCTGATTCAATCACTAATTTATTATCCATACTCTTTAAATTCACTATATTAGAATCATTTCTGGCAATTAAAGAAGCTCTTTTTACAGCTGACTGTAAATAATCTTTTTTTACGATGATTCTACTTTTTCTTTTATCAGGAATAACCTGTTCATAATTAGGAAAATCACCTTCAATCAATCTTGATACTACCATAATATCATTAAAATTGAAACTAATGTAATTATCATTGACTTTTATTTTTACAGTACCTTCTTCTGGTAACAAATTACTTAGCTCTTTAACGGTAATCCCTGGAATAATAACATCTAGCTTTTCTTCTATATTATTCTCATTATCAACTTTAGTATAAGCAAGTCTGTATTTGTTTGTAGCCACCATCCTAGTTTTTTCATTTTCTATTACCATAAGAATTCCCGTTAATACTGGTTGAGATTGGTCGCTTGAGATTGAAAATTTTACTTCATCGATAATTCTTTTGAGTTTTCCTGCCGGCATTTCTAATTCAATCGGTATACTCACATCAGGTAATTCAGGATATTCTTCTGGATTAAAACCATTTATAAAGAAGTCTGAGTTCTCACAATTGACTTCTGCTCGGTATTTTTCTAAATCTGCTGTAAATTCAATTTTTTCGTCAGATAATTCTCTAACAATATTTTTTAGTTGTACTGCGGGCAATACAATTTCTCCTTCTTTTTTTATCTCGGCTGGAATCCAGTTTTCAATTCCAATCTCTAAATTAGTACCCATCAGATGAATACCTTTTTCTTTGTTTGCTTCAAGTTTTAATCCCTTCAATATAGGCATTGTATTACTTGAGGCACAGGCATTAACTATAACATTAAGGCTCTGATAAAGATCTTTCTTGTCAATTTTGAAGTTCATCAGCTAACCTCCTTTTTTAGATAGTTGTTAACAAAAAATATAGAGTTTTATTTATTTATTTATTTATTTAAACTAGTAGTAATAGTAGTAGGGAGTGTGGATTTGTGAATAAGTACGTTGAAAGCCGTTATTTATTACTTAAGGTATGTAGATAAGTTGTACATAAAGCTTGAATAGTTATAAACATATTAACATATTAAATTTATTAACAATTGTTCCACAAAATATTAACTAATTTATTAACATTTTTTTAAGCATTATTTATTCTTGCTATTATTTTGTTGGTTACTTTGGCGAATTCCTGATCTTCCTCTATCCTCTTTTCTATTTTATTATAAGCATGGATTACTGTAGTATGATCCCTGCCCCCAAATTCTTCACCGATATGAGGGAGCGATAAATCGGTAAGCTCTCTGGATAAATACATTGCAATTTGTCTGGGGAAAGCAATTTTTTGTGTTCTTTTTTTGGAGGTCATATCTTCTTTTTTTAAATTATAATAATCCACGATGATATTTTTAATCAAAGCAATATTTATTTCTTTTGGTTCCTCATTTTCTATAATGAGGTCCTGGAGGGCTTTCTCTGCCAAGTCAATATCTATTTCCTTATCTACTAGAGAAGAATATGCGATTACCTTAATAAGAGCACCTTCTAATTCCCTAATATTAGATTGAATATTATCAGCTATGTAAATAACAACTTCGTTGGGAATTTTTAAATTCTCCAAATCTGCTTTTTTTCTAAGTATTGCTATCCGCGTTTCCAAATCTGGTTTTTGAATATCTGTTATTAAACCCCATTCAAACCGCGATCTTAATCGCTCTTCTAAAGTTGGAATTTCTTTTGGGGGTCTATCACTTGAAATAATTAGCTGCCTGTTAGATTCATGTAAAGAATTAAAAGTATGAAAAAACTCTTCTTGAGTTCTTTCCTTATTAGCTAAAAACTGAATATCATCTACCAGTAAAATATCTATGTTCCTATATTTATTTCTAAAAGATGATGTTCTATCATCTTTGATGGCATTTATTAATTCATTTGTAAATGTTTCGGAAGAAACATATACTACTTTATTGTCAGGATTATGTTTTAATATATAATGGGCAATAGCCTGCATTAAATGTGTTTTACCCAGTCCAACATCTCCATATAAAAAAAGTGGATTATATGCTTTTGCAGGTGCTTCTGCAACAGCCAGAGCCGCCGCATGAGCAAATCTATTTCCATTCCCTACTACAAATGAATCAAAAGAATATTTAGGATTTAAATTTTTATTTATATTATATTCTTTCTTTTTTTCTTTTTCTAATTTCTTTTCAGGGTTTTCTTTTTCATATTGTTTAGTGTTTTTTCCTTCTTTTTTTTCTTTGTCTTTTAGATCCTCTTCGGTATAAAATCTACATTTTAAGTTTGTATCGGTTAAATTTTGGATAACATTTGTGATTAATTGATTATATCTGGTTTCTATCCAGTCCTTTATAAAATCATTGGGAACTTTGATTAGTAAAATATTATCTTGCATATCAACTGGTTTTGTATTTGAAAACCACGTTTTAAAACTGGGATTACTCAATTTATCTTTTATTTCATTTAGAGTTTGGTTCCAAATATGTTCCATTTCTTCTTGAGAAATTGCCATTTACATACCTCCTGTGTCAATCAAGCAAATAATGTATAATCACAATAGTTATCCCCAAAAACATCTGATAAAGGGTAGTTATCAACAGTTTTGTGGATAAGTTGCCCTCTTATCCACAGGTTTAAGTTCTTTGTGATTAGCTAAATAAAAGTAAACATAACTATTTTTGAAAAAAATCTGTTTAAAACCACAATAAGATTTCCACAAAAAATAATAAAAAGAACAATAATTTCAATAATTGTCAACATTATGTTAATAGATGTGGATAATAATGTGGATAATCAAGTTAATTGTGGATAGAACAGCAATTAGATGTTGATAAATTAATTAACAGTGGTTATAATTCTTGTAAAATTATTTAATTGAAGTTATAATAGTAATTACAGAAATAGCTCAGATAATTACTTATTGTCAATCATTATTATTTTAACAGATTATTAACAATTATTCAACAAGAATTAGCGGCTTGAAAGTTGTGGATAAAGAGAATAAGCAATTCCTAATTTTAAAAACATCTCAGGTCTCTTTTATTAGGGGGCTGTTACAAAAATTCTTGACTCTAGTAGTTAAATAACATATAATTTAAACCGTATGAGAGTTGATATTATATTTTTTTCTTAAACTTATTCTTAGGAGGAAAGTATTTGGAAACCCTCAAGAAAAAAAAGGATTTTGATAAGGTATTTAATGATGGAGACTCTAGAGCTTCAAGATATTTTGTTTTATATTGGAAGCCAAATACCAGGGAGCAGAACCGCTATGGTTTTTCGATCAATAAAAGAGTAGGAAAAGCAGTAGTTAGAAATAAATTAAGAAGGCGATTGAAGGAAATAATTAGAAACAGGCTGAATACAGGACATTTGGGGTTTTATGATATTGTTATTATAGCCCGTAAACCTGTAATTAGTTTGGACTTTCATGAAATCCAGGACGAGCTGCATAGATTATTTAAAAGAACGGGATTAATTGAGAAATAAAGGAAGTGTATTAAAATGAACAGGATAATTTTATGGATTATTAGATTGTATCAGAAGACAATTTCTCCCTGGACGCCACGGACCTGTAGGTTTTATCCAACCTGTTCTGTATATTCTTATCAAGCAGTAAAAAAATACGGTGTACTAAAAGGTGGATTAAAAAGTGTTAAAAGGATTGCAAGATGTCACCCCTTTAATCCAGGTGGCTATGATCCACTTAAATAATAATTAGGAGGAAAGAATTATGTTTGGATGGTTAATAAATGGAATAGTTGAGGCCTTACAATTTTTAAATGGAATAGTACATAATTATGGTGTTACTATTATCCTATTTACATTGATAATAAAGCTATTATTATATCCCTTAACTGCAAAACAAACTAAGTCCATGAAGGCTATGCAAGATTTGCAGCCCGAGATGGATAAAATCAAGAAGAAAAATAAAGATAATAAAGAAAAACAACAGGAAGAAATGATGGAATTATATAAAAATAATAATGTAAATCCAGCAGCAGGTTGTCTGCCTATGATACTACAGCTAGCGATACTTATTCCTCTATATAGAGCAATTTTAAGTTTAAGTGATATACTAACAGAAGAGTCCTTTTTATGGATAGGTACTTTAACCAGTGGATCTTTAGCGGAGCCTGATGTTGCTATTGTTTTAGTAAATGCTGTAGCCATGATTGGTCAAACTTATGTAACTCAAAAGATGCAATCTGGCGGTAATTCTAAAAATAATATGATCATGTGGATTATGCCCGCTTTTATTATCTTCATTGGTTTTCAGCTACCCTCGGGTATCTTATTATATTGGTTTACTTCTACAGTCTTCACAGCAATACAGCAATATGTAATATCTCAAGAACCTTTAAATAAGGAGGTTGCTGAATAATAATGAAGAAAAAGTTATATAAAGCCAAATCAGTCAACGAAGCAATCAAAAAAGGGCTCAAAGATATGGATATAGATCGAAATCAGGCTGAAATAAATATTATTGAACAGGGCAATAAAGGTTTTTTAGGACTTATCGGCAAAAAAAAGGCAGAAATAGAAATTATAGTTGAAGATGATCCTGTCACAAAGGGTAAAGATTTCTTAGAAAACTTATTTAGTAAAACCAATATAGATGTTGATATAGAAGTAAAAGAAGCTGAGACCAATCAGGAACAGGTTGTTTATGATCTGCATTCACCTGATTTGGGTATTGTAATAGGGCGCCGGGGTGAAACCCTTGATGCCCTACAGTATTTAACATCTCTGGTTGTTAATAAGAATACAGAGCAGTATTATCGAATTATTATAGATGCTGAAGGATATAGAGATAGACGGGAAAAAACCCTGGAAAGATTGGCTCATAAACTAGCTCAGAAAGCCGTTAAAAAGGGCAGAAAAGTTGTTTTAGAACCGATGCCGCCACATGAACGCAGAATAATTCATATCACCTTAAAAAAAGATTCCAGAGTAAAATCATATAGTGAAGGTGAAGAGCCATTTAGAAAGGTTATGATTGAAACAATAGATTAAATTACTTAATTAGTTATAACAGTAATGATAATGACTATTATATTAAATTTCCCCAGTAGGTGGTCCTGCTGGGTTTAATATTTTAAAGGGGGTTAAAAAAATGAACAATTTAAAAGAGGATACTATTGCTGCAATAGCAACTCCCTTTGGTACTTCTGGTACAGGGAAAGTTCGCATTAGTGGGCCACAAGCTATTGATATTTCATCAAAAGTGTTTGAAGCATCTTCGTGTATTGATCTTAAAAATGCAGATTCTCATACTGCTCATCATGGTTATATAGTTGATAATAAAAGCGGAGAAACTCTTGATGAAGTATTAGCTATTGTTATGATCAGTCCCCGGTCATTTACAGGGGAAAATGTGGTTGAATTCGATTGTCACGGGGGCATGGTGCCTTTAGAATCTGTTTTAGAAGTAGTATTAAAACAGGGAGCAAGAATGGCGGAACCGGGTGAATTTTCACGCCGAGCTTTTATGAATAATAAATTAGATATGGCTCAGGCGGAGGCAATTATTGATATAATAAATTCGAAAACTGAAAAAAGCCTAACTATAGCTGTAGAACAGTTAAAAGGTGGATTATCACAAAAGGTCAATGAAATCAAAGAGAAAGTAGTTACACTTCTTGCTCATTTAGAGGCCTCGATTGATTTTCCGGAAGATGAAATAAAGGGTTTTTCCTTTAATCAATTAAAAGAACGGATAGATAGCATTGAAAAACCTATTAAAAGACTTATTAAAACGGCCAAACAGGGGAAATTATATCAGGAAGGTATTAAAACAGTGATAGTTGGAAAGCCAAATGTCGGCAAGTCAAGTTTATTAAACTATTTGTTGCAGGAAAACAGGGCTATAGTTACTGATATACCTGGTACAACACGTGATGTTATTGAAGAGTATATTAATTTAAATGGTATTCCCCTTAAGATTATCGACACGGCTGGTGTGCGTGAATCAGAAAATCTTGTTGAGCAAATAGGTGTTAAAAAAACAAGGGATTCTCTCAAAAAAGCAGATCTAGTTCTGATGATGCTTGATGTCAGCCAGGGTTTGACCGAAGAAGATATTAAAGTATATGAATTAATAAAAAAACAGCCAACTATTGTAGTGGTTAATAAGACAGATTTAGAAAAACAAATTAACTTAGATAGAACAGAAAAGAAATTTAAGGAACACCCGCTTCTCTATATATCGGTAAAAGAAGAAGAAGGTCTAGAAGAATTAAAAAATACTATTTTAGAAGAAATTTTACATGATAATATAAATGTAGAAAATGATATTATGGTTACTAAGGTTAGACACCGGGAGGCTTTAAATAATGCCCATGATTCAATAAAAAAAGTAAAAAAATCCTTCAACAATGGTGTGCCAGTAGATTTTTTAACCATTGACTTAAAAGATGTATTATTCTACCTGGGTACTATAACCGGTGAAACTGTGACAGATGATATTATTGATCAAATATTTAGTGATTTTTGTTTAGGTAAATAATGAGGAGTGTTGTAAAAAAATGGCAAAAGATTATAATTATAATAAAGTGTTTAAAAAAAAATATGATATCATAGTTATTGGAGCCGGGCATGCAGGTTGTGAGGCCTCTCTGGCACCAGCCAGAATGGGCTTTGATGTACTTACTATGACAGTCAACCTTGACCATGTGGCTTTTATGCCCTGTAATCCATCCCTGGGTGGCCCTGGTAAAGGGCATATAGTAAGAGAGATAGATGCTCTGGGTGGTGAGATGGCTATTAATATGGATGAAACTATGATTCAAATAAGGATGTTGAACACGACAAAAGGGCCGGCAGTACATGGTTTAAGGGGGCAGGCAGACAAAAAAAAGTACCACCAGAGGATGAAACAGATTTTAGAAGAAAAGAAAAATGTGGATTTAAAACAGGAAATTGCAGAAGAGCTAGTTGTCAAGGATGGTAAAATCAAGGGAGTTATTACCAAAACTGGTATATTATTCAAAGCTAAAAAAGTGGTAATTACTACCGGCACCTTTCTTCAAGGTAAAGTCATTATTGGGGAAGCAACCTTTAATGCTGGTCCCAACCAGCAATATCCAGCTAATGAGTTATCAAAATCACTGGTAAATATTGGATTAAATTTACGTAGATTTAAAACAGGGACCCCTCCCAGAATCAATAGACGTAGTATTGATTTTTCTAAGATGCATGAACAAAAGGGTGAACAAGGTTTAACTTTTTCTTTTGATTCACCCCCTTTTGAACGTGAACAGGTTTCCTGTTATTTAACCTATACAAATTCAAAAACACATAAAATAATTCAAGAAAATAAGATGCGGACTCCTCTATTCAGTGGCATCATAGATGGTGTAGGTCCTAGATATTGTCCTTCTATTGAAGATAAAGTAGTAAGATTTCCCGATAAAGAAAGGCATCAAATATTTTTGGAACCGGAGGGAGAATTAACCGGGGAGTATTATGTATCAGGCCTATCAACAAGTTTACCTGAAGATATACAGTATGAGATCTTAAATACAATTCCTGGTTTAAAGAAGGCTGAAATCATGAGAGCAGGATATGCTATTGAATATGACTGTCTTGACCCAAATGATTTAGAACTGAGTCTCCAGACAAAAAAAATAAGCGGGCTCTATTCGGCCGGACAAATTAATGGGACTTCTGGATATGAGGAAGCAGCTGGACAGGGCCTTATAGCAGGTATTAATGCCGCTTTATCATTACAGAATAAGGATCCGTTGATTTTAGATAGATCTCAAGCATATATTGGTGTTCTAATTGATGAACTTGTAACTAAAGGTACGGATGAACCATACAGAATGATGACTTCCAGGGCAGAATATAGATTGATCTTAAGACAGGATAATGCTGATTTGAGGTTGAAAGGCATCGGATATAAGTTGGGATTGATCTCTGAGGATAGATATCAAAAATTTTTAGAGAAAAAGAAAGATATTGAGAGGACTTTAAAGTTTCTCAGAAATTATCAGGTTACCCCAACACCAGAAAACAAAAAACGGTTAAAAAAACTGGGGAGCGGAGCACTTAAAAAACCTGTTGTCCTTGCCAAACTATTAAAAAGGCCGGAATTAGAATATGAAGATTTAAAATATTTTGCATCAGAGTTGCCAGATGTAGATCAAGAGATTAAGGAGCAGGTTAGTATTCAGACCAAGTATCAAGGTTATATAGATCGCCAAACGTCCCAAATAGAACAATTCAAGAAAATGGAAGACAGGATTATACCGCAAAGTATCAATTACAGTAATTTAGAGAATCTAAGATTAGAGGCTAGAGAAAAGTTAAAAAAAATAAAGCCACGTTCATTAGGACAGGCTTCCAGAATATCAGGGGTCTCTCCTGCTGATATTTCGGTATTAATGATATATATAGAGCAACAAGAAAGAGAGAAAGATGATGAATTCTAAGGAGCTAAAGCAATTTATTAATGATGGATTTAGTAAACTAAATATCAATTTGCGGCAGAAACAGATAGAAAATTTTTATAATTACCTCAAATTTTTGATTGCTGAAAACAAGAAATATAATTTAACTTCTATTATTGATCCGAAGAAGATTATCACACTTCATTTTTTTGATTCAGCCGGATTATTTTTAAATAATGATATTAAAGGCAAGGTTATTGATATTGGTACCGGGGCCGGCTTCCCCGGTTTTGTTTTGAAAATAGTTAGGCCGAATATTGCGATAACCTTAGTAGAATCAAGCTTAAAAAAGGTGAATTTTTTGAAAATGCTACAAATAGAGCTAGATTTATATGATAATATTAAAGTAATACACAAACGGGCTGAAAGTCTTGGGCATGATAAAGATTATAGGGAAAGATATGATTTTGTTTGTTCCAGGGCGGTTGCACCTTTAAATGTCTTGTTAGAATATACAGCTCCTCTTTGCAAAAAGGCAGGATTAATATTATTATATAAGGGTCCTGCTTATAAAAAAGAACTTAATGGAGCCCAAAAAGCGATTAATTTATTAAATCTTAGATTAAAAAATATATATAAAATTGATATCCCTTTTTTAGAAAAAGAAAGAGAGATTTTAACTTTTGAAAGGCAGGGTTTATTAGCAGATAGATATCCCAGGCGGCCAGGAATTCCCAAAAAAAGGCCTCTCTAGGCAGGAAAGTCATTGATTATAAAGAATATTTTAATAAGAAATATAAATATAGAAGATAAGAAAATTTGTTGTTAGTAATCATAAGAATAGTAATAGGTTCAAACTGATAAGGGGGTGTTTACTTGGCTAAAAAAATTGCAATTGTAAATCAGAAAGGCGGTGTAGGCAAAAGCACTACAGCGATTAATTTAGGAGCCGGGATATCAGATTTAGAAAAAAAAGTTCTATTAGTTGATGTTGATCCACAGGGTAATGCAACAAGTGGTGTAGGATTGGAAAAAAGCGAGTTAAAGCACAGCATATATGATGCGTTGATTAATGATAAACCGCTTATTGATATTATACAACCAACCGGACACAACAACTTCTTTATTTTGCCGGCAAACATTGATCTGGCCGGGGCTGAGATAGAACTAGTTTCTCTTATGTCGAGAGAAAGCAGATTAAAAAACAGGATTAAAGAAGTTGATTCAGATTATGATTATATATTTTTTGACTGCCCCCCTTCTCTTGGTTTGTTAACCTTGAATGCTTTAACTGCAGCTGATCAATTAGTTGTGCCTATTCAGTGTGAATACTATGCATTGGAAGGGCTAGGCCAGTTGATGCAGACTATTGAATTAGTTCAAAGTAATTTAAATCCTGCATTAAGGTTATTAGGGGTTGTTTTAACAATGAACGATGTACGCACAAACCTTTCAAGTCAGGTAATTGAGGAAGTAAAAAAATATTTTGGTAAAGATGTTTTTAATACTATAATTCCCAGGAATGTAAGGTTAAGTGAAGCTCCAAGCTTTGGTGAACCAATAGTAAGTTATGATCCAAAATCACGTGGAGCTAAAGCCTATAAAGAGTTAGCAAAGGAAGTGATTGAACGTGAGTAAAAAAAGGTTGGGTAAAGGATTAGATGCCTTGCTATCCAAAAGTCAGGGAGAAAAAAGAGAACACGAAATCAAGGAGATCGATATAAACAAAATAAAACCGAATCCCTATCAACCCCGCAATAACTTTTCTAAAGATACTTTAAAAGAATTAGCGCTATCTATTGAGAAGAAAGGTGTACTTCAGCCGATTACTGTTAGAGAAGTTCAATATGATAAATTTGAACTAGTTACAGGTGAGAGAAGATGGAAAGCGGCAAAACAAGCTAATCTCAAAACCATTCCCGCTATTATAAGAGAATTCAAAGATAATGAAATGATGGAAGTTGCTTTAATAGAAAATTTGCAGCGGGAGGATTTAAACCCAATTGAAGAGGCTCATGCATATAAAAAAATGATACAAGAACTTGATATAACACAGGAGGAAGTTGCAGAAAGGGTATCGAAAAGTCGTTCAACTATTTCTAACACTATAAGGTTATTAAATCTGCCTCCATCGGTTCAGGATATTGTTTCACGTGAAACATTATCTATGGGACATGCAAGAGCTCTGCTACCTCTGGAAACAAAAAAGCAGATAAAATTAGCAAAAAAAATTGAAAAAGAAGGTCTTTCGGTTAGAGAGACTGAAAAGAAAGTAAAAGCAGAACTTGCCAGGCAAAACAGCGGCACACAAAAAAAACGAAAAAACGAAAAACAGCTTGAACCTAAATGGGTGAAAGCAAGAGAACAGCTGGCAGAAAGTTTAGGCTTGGACGTTGATATAAAAGAAAGAATAGGCAAAAAAATTGTTTCAATAAAATGTAAAGATTATAATGAAATGAAAAAAATATTAGAAAAATTAGATCTATTGTAAAAAAGAACAGGATAATGTTTCACGTGAAACATTATCAAGCTGAGGTGAAAAGATGTTTGTAATAATTGTGGGCGGAGGTAAAGTGGGCTCATACCTTATAAAAGAGTTTTTAGAAAAAGAGTATGAGGTTCATGTTGTTGAAAATAATAAAAAGAACTGTAGATCATTAAAAAAGAAATATGGCGTAAAGGTGTTTTGTGGTGATGGAACACAAGAACAGTTATTGGATCAGGCAGGTATTAATGAGGCAGATGTAGTTTTGGCAGTAACAGGAGATGATCAGGATAATTTAGTAATATGCCAAATGTCTGAAAGGAAATTTAATGTTCCGCGAACTTTTACCAGAGTTAATACTCCTGGCAACGAAAAACTATTTGACTGGCTGGGTGTTAATGTGGCCGTAAGTAGTTCTTCGATATTAACGGCACTTGTTGAGCGGGAAGTAACTATTCAGGACCTTAGTGTAATTTTAAACAAGGATCATGATAAAATTGAACTTTTAAGAATAACAGTTGATGAGAGCTGTAAATTTATAGATAAAAAATTAAGGAATATAGACTTTCCTTTAGAATCGGTTTTAGTAACAATATTGAGAGGCGATGAAAGCATAGTGCCTAGGGGAGATTCTATCATTAAAGAAAATGACCTTGTGATTGCTTTAACAAAAAGAGAATATAAAGAGGAGTTAATTAGTTTGTTTAGTGGAGGTTAAATCATATGATTGGGACAATAGTTAATGTACTAGCGATAATAGCAGGTAGTATTCTGGGCTTTTTAGTGAAGGGAAAGCTTCCCGAACGATTTCAAAATATTGTAATACAGGGGATAAGTCTTGCAGTTCTTATAATAGGTTTGCAGATGGCCTTTACTGTTGAAAGTACCAAAGGAACTTTGATTGTAATATTCAGTTTAGTTATTGGTGGTATAATTGGTGAATTATTACGAATAGAAAGTGGATTAGAGGTTCTTGGTGAGAAAATACAAAAAAGATTTGGTAGTGATGATGGATTATTTGTGCAGGGTTTTGTACAAAGCAGTTTAATTTATTGTGTGGGTGCAATGGCTATTATGGGGGCAATCCAAGATGGTCTAAATAATGATCCTTCAATATTATTTACAAAGTCACTATTAGATGGCACAGCTTCGATTGCGTTTTCTGCGACTTTTGGAATTGGTGTATTGTTTTCCAGCATACCGGTTTTGCTTTATCAGGGATCCATCTCTTTACTAGCTTCATGGGCTCAGACTCTATTAAATCAAGATGTTGTTGCCATGATGACCGCTACAGGAGGACTATTGATTATGGCTATTGCATTTAACATGTTGTTTAATATGAAGATTAAGATAGGTAACTTGTTGCCTTCGATTTTTATTGCCATCATTATTGCTCAATTCTTTTTTTAAATCAAAATAAAAGTGGTTGTTTATACAGACTTATCTGGAAAAACATGGAAGCTAATAGAAATAAAAGTAATATAATGGAAAAATAAAGATTGAATTTATTTATAAGAAAGGATTTTAAATAAAAATTAGCTTATAAGTCCCGAAATTTATTTGGGAGGTGTGGATCTTGTTTGAGAAAAATGAGATGGTGAAAAAAATGATATGAATACAGTTTTTGGCAGGCAATCATTATTTGATTGGGAAGTTACCACAAAAGTCCCGATAAGATTAGGAGGGTAGATCACAGGTACGATTGATGCTGATGGAGAAGCTTTTATGGGGAAACAGGCTAAATTCAAAGTGATATAGAAGGTCGTGAAGTTGAAGGGAATATAGTTGCAAGAAAAAATTGAAGATTTTAAAGATAGGAATTTTAAAATGTGATATCAAGGCAAAAAACTGGAAATTGAAGAGGGAGGGAGTTTTATAACTAAGAGTTCATCCTTATTGGATGATGAAAAAGAAGCTAATTCTGGCAATGAAGAAAAAATATCTAGCTAAATAAAATAAAATTAAAAAAAAGGTTGAAATTTAAGGAAAAAGAGTTTAAAATTAAAATACAAGGAAAAATAATATTTGGGATGAAATTCAGATGAGAGATCTTATTTAAAAAGGCGCCGAAGGAGCAAAGCTTTATAATAAAAGCTGAAACTCTCAGGCAGAAGAAATCTGAAGGGACCAAACTCTGGACTTACCAGAACAGGGGAGTTTAAGGTGACTTAAACTCCCCTGTTTTTTCGTTATTATTTAAAATGGGGGGGTGAAAAAGATGAAAAAGACTTCTCTTTATGATGAACACTTAAATCTGGGAGCTAAGATTATTAACTTTGGCAGCTGGCAGATGCCTGTTCAATATTCGGGTATTATTGAAGAGCATAAGGCAGTAAGAAATGCTGCAGGTCTTTTTGATGCTTCACATATGGGTGAAGTACTTATTTCAGGTAAAGATGCCTTAAACTTAGTACAAAGATTAATTACCAATGATGCCTCACAGATGAAAGCAGGCAAGGTAATTTATTCACCAATGTGTTATGAAGATGGAGGTATTGTAGATGACTTATTGGTATATAAGCTCGAAAATGACCAATATATGATGGTGGTTAATGCATCTAATACAACCAAAGATCTAAGATGGATTAATAAAAATGCTGAATTATTTGAAAATGTTGATGTTGTTGATAAATCAGAATATTATGCTCTCATTGCACTGCAGGGACCACTTTCGCTTCAAATAATCTCATCAATTATGGATGAGGGTATGGATAAGGGTATTTCAGATTTAAAATATTATTCTTTTGTTAAGACTGAAGTCAATGGCATTGATGCTATAGTTTCAAGAACGGGCTATACAGGAGAGCTGGGATTTGAAATATACCTAGAGAAGGGGAAGGCAGCTCCAGTCTGGAGCATGTTGTTAGAAGCAGGAAATAAAAAGGGTCTAAAGCCTGCTGGATTGGGAGCGAGAGATACTTTAAGGTTGGAAAAGGCGATGTGTCTATATGGAAATGATATAGATGAAACAACCAATCCATTAGAAGCTGATTTAGCCTGGACGGTCGAATTAAGCAAAGAAGATTTCAATGGAAAAAAAGAATTAGAGAAAGTCAAAGAAGCTGGTATTGATAGAAAATTAGTTGGTTTTGTTATGTCTGAGAGGGGAATACCCCGTCATGGATATGAAGTTAAGGTCGAAGGAAAGGTTGTTGGAGAAGTTACAAGTGGAAGTTATTCTCCAAGCCTTGATAGAAATATTGGTTTAGCCTATATAGATAAAGAATATACTTCTATTGGTAGAAAAATTGATATATCTATAAGAAAAAGAGATGTAAATGCTAAAATAGTTGAAAAACCATTTATATAAAAAGGGGGATTTATAAGATGAGTACACCTAATGATTTATATTATACTGAAAATCACGAATGGATTTCATTAGATGGTGAAGAAGGTGTTGTTGGTATTACCGAACATGCACAGGAAGAGTTAGGTGATATTGTTTATGTTGAGTTACCTACAGTTGACGAAGGGCTGGATCAATTTGAAGAGTTTGGGGTAATTGAATCTGTAAAAGCTGTTTCTGATGTTTTTACTCCAGTCAGTTGTGTAGTTACAGAAATTAATGAAAGTTTAATGGACCAACCTGAGTTAATAAACGAAGACCCATATGGAGATGGTTGGTTAATCAAAGTAGAATTAAAGGATAAATCAGAATTGGATGAATTAATGGACAGCAATGAATATAAGACTTTCCTAGAGGGGGAATAGTAAATGGACTATGTCTCCAATACTGTAACAGAAAGAAATGATATGCTAAAAGAAATAGGGGTGGAGACAGTTGAAGAAATTTTTAACTCTATTCCTGAAGAAGTTAAACTACAAAGAGGGTTAAAAGTCTCGGGAGGAATGTCAGAGCTTTTTCTCAAAGATTATATGAAGGAAATTTCTGAGAAGAACTCCTCTTTAGTTGGCTACACTTCTTTTTTGGGGGCGGGTGCTTATGATCACTATGTGCCCGGCATTATTGATCATCTAATATCCAGGCAGGAATTTTATACTGCATATACGCCCTATCAAGCGGAATTAAGCCAGGGCACATTACAAGTAATCTATGAATATCAAAGCATGATTTGCGAATTAACAGGCATGAGTGTTGCAAATGCTTCGCTTTTAGACGGCGGTTCAGCTACAGCTGAAGCAATCCTAATGGCAGCGAGAATCAGCCGGAATAAAAAAATATTATTATCAGCCGGTCTTCATCCTGCCTACAGAGAAGTTGCACATACTTATGGTGTGCCTAAAAACCTGGATTTTGTTAAAATTGGATTAGAAGGTACTACAACTAATTTAACTGAATTGGAAGAAAATTTAGACAAAGATGTTGCTGCTGTTGTTGTTCAATATCCTAATTTTTATGGATCTATTGAAGATATGGAAAAAATCCAAAAATTAAAACAACAATACAAAAAAGTACTATTAATAGTAGTGGCTAATCCCATAGCCTTGGGTCTATTAAAATCCCCAGGAGAATTTGGGGCTGATATTGTTACGGGTGAAGGCCAACCTCTTGGAAATACATTAAATTATGGAGGTCCTTATCTGGGTTTTCTTAGCTGTAAAGATGAAAGAAAATATATAAGACAGATACCAGGAAGAATAGCTGGTGCGACTGAAGATGCTGAAGGAAATGTGGGTTATGTGTTAACTTTACAAACTAGAGAACAGCATATTAGAAGAGAAAAAGCAACATCTAATATGTGCACTAATGAAGCATTAAATGCCGCTATATCGACTATTTATATGGCCACAATGGGCAAAGCAGGATTAAGAGAAGTAGCCGAAAAATCATTTAAAAAAGCCCACTATCTGGCTGAAAAAATAGATGAGCTAGATAAATTTAAAGTTCTAAATATGAATGATTTTTTCTACGAATTTAAAGTTGAAACAAAACTGTCTGTAAAAAAAGTATTATCTGATCTAAAACAAGAAAAAATATTGGGCGGAGTGAATTTGTCCAGGTTTGACGAAGAAGGCATCTTATTAAGTGTTACTGAAAAAAGAACAAAAGAAGAACTAGACAGATTAGTTCAATTAATGGAGGCGATGTAAATGGCTGAAAGATTAATAAAAGATTATTCCAGTCCTGGCAGAAAAGGATATTCATTACCTCCGTTAGAAATACCCGAGGTAGATATGGGGGATTACATTAAAGAGTCCTACTTCAGAGATGAATTAAAATTACCTGAAGTAAGTGAAGTAGATGTGGTTAGACATTATACTGCTTTATCAGAGCTGAACTATGGAGTAGATTCGGGTATTTATCCTCTTGGTTCCTGTACTATGAAATATAATCCTAAAAGAAATGAGGATATAGCCAGAATAGAGGGTCTATCTCAACTACATCCCTATCAAGATGAAGAAGATTTACAGGGTTCATTTGAATTTTTATATGAATTAAAAAGGGATTTAGCTGAAATAAGTGGAATGGATGAGATGACCTTACAACCATCTTCTGGAGCACACGGAGAACTAACTGGGCTTTTAATAATAAGGGAATATTTTGAAGATAAAGGTATAGAAAAAAGCAAAGTAATTGTACCTGATTCAGCCCATGGTACGAATCCTGCCAGTGCTGTTATGGCTGGTTTTGATATTGTTGAGATAGAATCCAACAAGGACGGAATGGTGGACATCGATGAATTAAAGGAAGCGGTAGATGATAAAGTTGCTGCTCTTATGTTAACTAACCCTAATACACTTGGGATATTTGAAAAAGACATAAAAGAGATTGCCGATATTATTCATGATGCGGGTGGCTTGTTATATTATGATGGTGCAAATCTGAATGCTATAATGGGTTATGCAAGGCCGGGCGATATGGACTTTGATGTTTTACATTTAAATTTACACAAAACATTTTCTACTCCTCATGGAGGTGGGGGTCCCGGTTCCGGCACAGTAGGAGTCAAAGAGTTTTTAAGACCATACTTACCAAGACCGGTTCTAAAAAAAGATGCTAAAAATTATTACTGGGATTATGATAGGCCTAAGTCAATAGGTAAAGTTCATGCTTTTTATGGAAACTATGGTGTTTTAGTTAAAGCCTTTTCTTATATCAAGACTCTTGGAGGGGAAGGGCTTACCAAGACTACAGAAAATGCAGTTTTAAATGCAAATTATATGAAGGCAAAATTAAAAGAAGAATTTTTACTTCCTTATCAAGAAAATAGTCTACACGAGTTTGTTTTATCAGGTGTGAAACAAAAAGAAAAAGGCGCAAGCACACTTAATATAGCCAAAAGACTGCTGGATTATGGGCAGTATGCACCTACAATATATTTCCCATTAGTAGTCAAAGAAGCAATGATGATCGAACCAACTGAAACAGAAAATGTTGACACGTTGAATCGATTTATAGAAACATTAAAGAAGATATCCGAGGAAATTGAAAAGAATCCGGAGCTTGTAAAAAATGCTCCCCATAATACTTCAGTTAGAAAGTTAGATGAAGTAAAAGCAGCAAGACAACCTAATCTAAGATGGTAGGCAATTAGACTAAAAGTATTTAAGCGGCCTTTGGGCCGCTTTTTTGCATCACATTGCTTTAATTATTTTAATATTATATAATAATTGAAAGAGCAAGAAGACGAGGGGTAATAAAATGTTAGAAGAAAATTATTTAGACCAGGTAGATAAAGAATCACAAAAAAAATATAAAGAGGCTTCCAATTTTTTAGATATTGGTAAGCTTGAAGAGGCAGAAATAGCATTTAATGAGATTTTACAAGAAAAAGAGTTTATACCTGCTGTTAATAAATTGGCTGTAATAGAAATCTATAAAGACAATCTGGGAAATGCACAGAAAATAATAGAAGATGTATTGGAGGAAAATCCAGAATATGTACCTGCTATAACAAACCTTGGCAGTATAGAAAAGAAAAAAGGCAATTTAGAAAGAGCAAAATTACTATATAAAAAATCTATTGATTTAGAACCGGAATATGGGAATGCTTATAATAACTTAGGTGTTATATATCGAGAACAGGGACAATATTCTAAATCTGTAAAATATTTAAAAAAAGCCCGCAAAAAGGGTTCTTTTTCTGTTAAATTTGATGATAAGCCTTTTTACAAGAACAAAGGCTGTCTATTTATAATAGTACTGGTTATAATCATAATTTTATTTTTCTTATTTGTTTAAGAGGGGTGATAAATTTGGCAGATTTAAAGTTAAAAGACAGGGTGATAATGAAAAAGCAGCATGCTTGTGGTGCTAATAGCTGGAAGGTTATCAGGGTTGGTATGGATATAAAAATAGAGTGCGAAAAATGTCATCATATAGTGATGATGCCCAGAAGAAAATTCGAAAAAAAATTAAAAGAAGTTATAAGATAAGGTGATATTATGGAAATTGGAATTATTGGGCTGCCGAATGTAGGAAAATCAACTTTGTTTAATGCTTTAACTGAAGCAGGTGTTTCAGCTGATAATTATCCATTTTGTACTATAGATCCAAATATTGGAGTTGTAGAAGTTCCCGATAAAAGATTAGATAAGTTGTATGAATTATTTTCACCACCTAAAAAAATACCTGCAACAATTAAATTCTTAGATATTGCAGGGCTGGTCAAAGGAGCTAACAGAGGAGAGGGCTTGGGGAATCAATTCCTCTCTCAAATCAGTGAAGTAGATGCTATAGTTCATATTGTTAGGTGTTTTGAAGATCCAAATGTAACCCATGTAGACAGTAAATTGGATCCAATCAGAGATATAAAAATTATAAATAGAGAATTGATTATGGCTGATCTTGAAACAATAACTAAAAGAAAAGAAAAGACAGAACGTATGTTGAAGTCTGGTGAAGATAAATATAAACGAGAGTATAATAATTTGATTAAACTAGAAGATAATTTAAAGCAGGGCATACATGCTCGAAATATAAAATTAGATGAAAAAGAAAGAAAGCTAGTAGAAGAATTATTTTTATTAACCTATAAAAAAGTTATCTATATTGCGAATATCTCAGAATGTGATATAGGGAAAGACGAGATAGATTGCGTAGAGAAGATTAATGAATTTGCAGAAGAGAACAATACAGAAGTTGTTTCCATTAGTGCTAAAATTGAAGCTGATATTGCAGAACTACCGCAAAATGAAGCCCGATTTTTTTTAGTAGATATTGGTCTAAAAGAAACCGGCTTAAACCGAGTAATTAGAGCATGTTATAATTTGATGAATTTGATAACATTCTTTACTGCTGTCAAAAAGGAAATAAGGGCCTGGACTATTAAGAAAGGCACAAAGGCTCCTCGGGCTGCAGGGAAAATCCACAGCGATATGGAGAAAGGTTTTATTAAAGCAGAAGTGATTCAATGGGATAATCTATTATCCGCAGGTTCTATTAGTAATGCGCGAGAGAAAGGAATGCTAAGCATTGAAGGGCATGATTATGAGATACAGGATGGCGATTTTTGCTATTTCAAATTTAATGTTTAATATCAGGTGTTAAAAGTTGCATTTTCAAATTTTCAATGCTATAATGATAAAGAATTGTGTTCTGTGATTTTATAAATCAAATCCATGCTTCATAAATACAAATATGAAGCCGCTTAGACCACATGGAGGGGGTGAATCAAAATGACAAAAATAAGAAATTATGAAACAGCAATAGTCTTGAAACCAGATTTAGAAGAAGAAAAAAGAGAAGAAATTATTGAAAGAATTAAATCTGTAATTACCGATAATGATGGTGAAATTAAAGATGTTGATCATTGGGGCAACCGACAATTAGCATATGAAATTGAGAATTATAGAGCTGGTTATTATAGTTTTATTAAATTTGAATCCACATCTGATGTTTTAGAAAAGTTGGAACATAATTATCGTATTTTAGCTGAGATAATACGATCTTTAATTGTTAGGGAAGAAGATTAAATTAAGGGGTGGATTAATTGTTAAATCATATCGTTTTGATTGGGAGGTTGGTTAGAGATCCGGAACTTAGGTATACCAGCAATGGTACACCAGTTGCTAACTTTACATTAGCTGTAGAAAGGAATTACCGAAACCGCGAGGGAGAAAGAGATGTAGATTATATTAAGATTGTAACCTGGCGCAAACTGGCAGAAAATGTGGCCCATCACTTGGGCAAAGGTCGACTTGTTGCTGTAGAAGGTTCTCTACAAATAAGAAAAAGCCAGGGCAAAAATGATAATAGGACATATATTAACCCTGAAGTTATTGCCAATAACGTTCAATTTTTAGATTGGCCAAATGATGGGAAAAATAAAGAGAACAATTCTGATTATACAGAAGATGCTTCTCAAGATACAGAGGAAGAACAAGTAGATTTATCTGATGATGATTTTGAAGTACCGTTCTGAGTGAGTCGTTGCAATTTGAAAATAGGTTAATACAACAATCAATAAAACAGGTTTTGGAACCTATTTGTGAAGCTAAATTTTATAATCATAGTTATGGATTTAGACCAAACAGAAGTACAAAACATGCTATTGCAAGATGTATAAGATTAGTTAATAGGTCTAAACTGCATTTCACTGTTGATGTTGATATTAAGGGTTTCTTTGATAATGTTGAACATGGGAAATTAATGAAACAATTATGGAGCATGGGAATACAAGATAAAAATCTCATATTAATTTTAGGTAGACTATTAAAAGCTAAAATTGAAGGAAAAGGTATTCCAACAAAAGGAACTCCTCAGGGTGGAATAATTTAACCCTTATTAGCGAATGTAGTTCTTAATGAACTGGATTGGTGGATTAGCAATCAATGGGAAACATTTAAAACAGACCATAATTATAATAATGATAGTAACAAATATAGAGCCCTTAAGAAAAGCAATATGAAACAAATGCATATTGTAAGATATGCAGATGACTATAAAATATTTTGCAAAGATTATGAAACAGCAAGCAAAATAAAAATTGCGGTTTGTAAATGGTTGAAGGAAAGACTTAATCTTGAAGTTAGTCAAAAGAAGACTAAAATTACTAACTTAAAATCTAGAATAACAAAAGAAACAAAAAGCAGATTAGCATACAAATTGAAGAAACAAATAAAGGTAATACAAAAAGAAAGCACTCAAAAACAAATTGCAAAACTTAAATCTATGATTTTAGGTATGCAAAACTATTATTCAATGGCAACATTAGTTAGCTATGATTTTCGAGAAATTGTCTTTAAAGTTAATAGAGTTTTAGAAAATAGACTTTGGGCGAGTTTAAGTAAAAAAAGGTAATGAGTCTAATTTATACGAAAAATTATATTTCGAATATAATTCAAAACCTTATTATGTAGTTGGATTAAGAATATTTCCGATTTCAGCTGTAAAAACAGATCATCATATGAATTTTTCACAGGAAATTTGTGATCACACTGTAAAAGGAAGAAAAAAATCCATAAAAGGTTGAAAAATGTTTTACCATATATATTAAATTATTTAGTTGAGAATCCTATCAAGGGTGAAACAATTGAATATAATGATAATAGGATTTCCAGATATTCAGGCCAAAATGGATGTTGTTATATTATAAGTAGACCTTTATTAATTGGAAATATTGAATGTCATCACAAAAACCCTTACTGTAAAGGTGGGGAGGATAATTATAGAAATTTAATCTTAATTTCTAAAAATATCCATAAATTAATCCATGCTAAAAATCAAGAAACTATTCAGAAATATTTAAATAAGGTAAATAAAATGTATTTTGATGACGAAGCCTTAAGTAAGCTAAACAAATTTCTCTCAAAAGTAGGAAATGAATGTATCAAAATGGTTTAAAAACGTGATGGAACGCCGTGTGAATAGGAAACTATCGTGTACGGTGTGAAATGGGGGAAAAGTTGGAGATAATATCAAAAACTTACCTATCATTATAAAAAGGAGGCTTTAAAATGGGTAGAGGAAGAAATAGGTCTTGTTTTTTTTGTTCTAAAGATAAAGAAATAGATTATAAAGACCTAAAAACTTTAAATAGATATATTACTGATAGAGGCAAGATTGTACCCAGAAGAATAACAGGTAATTGTTCTAAACATCAACGTGATATCACAAAAGCGATTAAAAGAGCAAGGAAATTAGCATTATTACCTTATGTAAAAGAATAATTTATAAAATGTGTTATAAATATCATGGGGGGTTAATCAAAACCTCCCTTTATATTTTAAATAATCTTTAATTTTGATATCTAGAGGTGTAAATAATACTATGTTTAATCAAACAGTAAAGGACAGCATAAAAGCAATCTTATATCTTTTAATATTAACATTAGTGAATTTATACCTGCCATTTTTGAGTGTTATAGTAATAATTTTATGGCCTATACCTGTTGCCGTAATTACAACCAAGTATAACTTTAATGCTACAGCAGGTGTTATAGGTGCTTCTGCTCTTATAAATGGGATATTTTTTGGTCCAGTAATGGGATTATTAGCACTTGTAGGATATGGATTAATAGGATTTGTTGTTGGACTTCTTTTTAAAAAAGAAATAGAACCGCTACGGGCTTTAATTATAACAGTTGTCACAGTAGCTTTTTCAAATATTATTTTATTATTAATTTCTAGATATATGCTAGGCATCAATTTTCAAAACATAATAAATGAAATTACTAAAATGGTGAATCAAACTACTGGTATGGGGGATATGGAAGATTTAGTTATTAATCAGATCCAACTTCTACAGAGGATATTTCCCGCCTTAACATCAATTTCAGCTATAATTATGGGGAGTTTGAACTATTATCTCACCAATTGGTATATAAATAAGACTGGTTTTAGTATATCTTCCTATAAAAAGATAAAAAACTGGTTTTTACCTCGTTGGCCTATTGCCCTGGGTATTGTTGTTTCCTTAATATTGAAAAGAAATATAATTTTTGTAAATTTAAACATTGTATTGTTATTTTTAGTTTTAATTCAGGGTTATGCGGTTTGCCTATATTTTATTGATAATAAAACCAATAGATCTATTATAAAAGTAATTTTTACAATTGTGGTACTCTTTATTCCTTTACTGCCGCCTATCATCATTTTATTGGGCTTGATAGATTTTTGGTTTGACTTTAGAAAGATTAAATTTGCTAAAATTGAAGACGAATGAAGATAAAGGAGGTTTAAAATAATGGAAATTATTTTAAGAAAAGAAGTGGATAAACTGGGATCTCCGGGAGATGTTATAGAAGTTGCCGATGGATATGGTAGAAACTATCTGATTCCAAGAGGATATGCAATAAGAGCAACCGAGTCGGCTAAAAAGAGATTAAAACATGAAATTGAACGAGCTGCAAAGAGGAAAGCAGAAAAGACCGGAGATGCCAAAAAGCTTAAAACTAAACTTGAAGAAGATAGATTTATTTTTCCTGTCAAAGCAGGAGAAAAGGGAAAATTATTTGGCTCAGTTACTACTAAAGATATCAGTGAAGCTGCAGCAGAAAAAGGTTATGAAATAGATAAAAGGGATATATCTCTTGATGAGAATATCAAAAAATTGGGTGTGCATAAAGTCCCAGTTAAATTGTTTGATGATATATATGCCAATTTAATAGTTGAAGTTATCGAGGCAGAAGAAGAGGAAGAATAAAGAAAAATTCAAATATTTTAGAAAGTTAAAGCCCCTTAAAACGGGGCTTTTGTTGTTTGACAGGCATGCACTTAATCCATAGGGTGAAAGTCCTGAATTCCGAACAAGATTTAAAAATTAGCTGAATACAAGGGTGTCGTGGGCGACCACGAATCT